>CAZAWS010000223.1:0-4008 GCA_964488755.1 uncultured Anaerolineaceae bacterium
TTTTTTTCTAGCCTGATTGTATTTCAAATAAAAAAGGGTACGCTTTTTGCAGAGATAGTTTTATATCCTGTGGAAAAAATACCATCCAAGCTCCGGTGCGGACTAAAGTCCTGCCTCAGGGCATGAAAGTCGGATAAATCCGACTCGAATCTAGCCCAGCGGGCTTCCATGTATTGAGCAGGCGGCTTCAGCCCCGCTCATTTGGCGAAGGTATTGATAAAAAGAGACCGAGTTTCTCACAAAAACTCGGTCTCTTGCTTTTTCCTGATACCTAATCCCTAATCAACTGATTCCCTGCTCTACCCCAACCGTGCTCTTTCTTCTTCAACAATCTCTTTGTCTAATTTCTTAAACAAAGGTTCAGGCTTATTAAATGCCGCGCCGGGTTTTAAATCACTGACTTTCCAGTAAGGGTGGGTCTCAGATCCACCCCTACCGCGATAACGCAAAACGGTGTGTTCGCCGAGTGCGTCTTCCACCGTTTCTACAAATTGCTCGCCAAAAAGGGGATTTTCGTAGCCAAAAATTTGATTTAGTTTTTCGCTAGTGAAAGGCAAGAAGGGAGCGAAGATGATTTTTAGGGAATCTATCGCTTTTAGGGCGGTGTAGACGGTTTTGCCCGCTTCTTCTTTATCTACCTTGAGTTCTTTCCACGGGGCGGAGGTATCGAGATATTTATTGACTTCGGTTGCCAGCCTCATCGCTTCGTTGAGGGCGGCGCGAATTTTGACGGCTTCGAGCAAATCGCCTACAGACGCAAACCCAGCCTCCATAGCGGTCAGCAAGCTTAGGTCACTTTCTCGGAGCGTGCTTACGTCCACATCGGGGACTTTCCCATCCCAGTGCTTGTAGCAAAAAGAAAGCACACGGTTCGCCAAATTCCCCCAGTTTGCAACCAATTCATTATTATTATGGGCGAGGAAGAACTCCCAATCCCAGTCTGAATCTTTGGATTCGGGCATGTTTACGGTGAGGTAATAGCGCAGGGCATCGGGGTCGTAGCGGGTGAGGGCATCGCGTCCCCAGACTGCCCAATTTTTACTCCCACTGATTTTCTGTCCTTCAAGATTCATAAATTGGTTGGCGGGCACATCGTAGGGAAGGGTGAGTTTTTTTTCTTCGCCAGTAAATTTTTGCATAAATGCTGTGCCTGCGCCCATCAGTTCTGCGGGCCACAAGGCGGTGTGAAAGAAGATATTATCTTTGCCAATAAAATGCAGTTGGTGCGCATCGGGATTGGTCCACCAGTCTTGCCATGCGTCTGGCGTTTCGTTAATTTGGGATAGTTCGATGGGCGCAGAAAGATAGCCAATAACCGCCTCAAACCAGACATAGAGGCATTTGCCTGCCCAATCTTCGCCCTCTACAGGAACGGGGATGCCCCAATCGAGGTCGCGGGTGATGGGGCGGGGGAGCAAACCTTGTGATTCGATTTTGTTAAGAGATTCGCCCAGCACGGTATCGCGCATGTGGGCAGAACGCTCACGCAGAAAATCGGCAACCTTTGGCTCTAGTTTCGAGAGATCGAGATAAAAATGTTCTGTTTCGCGTAGTTCGAGCGTATCTCCACTTTTTGCGTGGGGATTTTTTAATTTGGCAGGCTCTAAAACATTGCCGCAAGCATCGCATTGGTCAGAGCGCGCGCCATCTTGCCCGCAGATATAGCAAGTGCCTTCTACGTAGCGGTCGGGGAGAAAACGGTTTGCTTCTGGTGAAAACCATTGCATTGATTTTTTGGGGTAGAGATAGCCATTTTCTTTTAAAGCTAAAAATATAGTTTGTGCTACTTTATGGTGATTCTCGGTATGCGTGGTGGTAAAGATATCGTAGCTGATGCCAATTTGCTGAAAAAGCTCTAAAAAGCCCTCGTGAAAGCGTTTATATACTTTTTCTGGGGTAGTGCCTTCATCTTCTGCGCGCAAAGTGACGGGCGTGCCATGCGAATCGGTGCCGCTGACCATTGCCACATTGCGCCCTTTTAGGCGATGGTAACGGGCAATAATATCGCCCGACAAGTGTGAGCCAGTGAGATTCCCGACATGAATTTCTGCGTTGGCGTAGGGCCACGCGATGGCAATTAAGATATTTTTGGTCATTTGTGAGACTCCAGACTTAAGACTTCAGATTTAAGATTTTTGGTAATGGTAAATTTTGACTGATACGAAAATATGTATTTCGCACTTTTCCCCCTTTCCTTCAACAGGTTCAGGACACCGCCTAGCCTTCCCCCGAAGGGGGAAGGGACATGTCTCACAGAGACACATTCTCCCCCTTCGGGGGAGATGTCCGAAGGACAGAGGGGGCAAGCGTCAGTCAATTTTAGCCACTACCAAAAAATAAAAAAGCTGTCCAAGTATCGGACAGCCTTAGTTGAATAGACTTGCGTTTGCTAACGCGCGCCTTCCAGCACTGCCCGTATGGAGCAGGGCATAGCCATATTTGCTAAGGAAGAGACACGTTTTATTTTCATGGCATTAGTTTACTATGAGCTACCTTTTGCGACAAGATTAGTCACTGAGCAGTTTCAGCAACTCTGAAGGGGACGATGTAATTGCCGTTGCCCCAACATTATGTGCTTTTTCTTTCATCTTCTCATTTACTGCGTCTGTGTAAATATAAATAGGTACATTTTTGTCTATTTCACGAAGTGCACCAGCTAATTCAAAGCCAGCCTGATGATTTTGAATCTCATTTCCCTCAAGCCGAGTTGAATCGGAGATAACGCAATCGAAAGCTCCGTGCTCGAAGCGTTTGATTGCATCTTTGGTGTGCTTGGCTGTTGAAACTGAAACCCCTTCTTTATTAAGGGATTCGATGAGAAAAGCGTTGTTTTTGGGATGATCGTCTACCCATAAAATATCAGAAATGTCGTCATCAATATCTAACATCACGCTCTTGGCGTTAGGCTTGCGTGCCACTCTTTGGGCATCTTCTGATCGTCTAACGTCTACTCGTCTATCCTCAAACTCCAACGCTTCTGCTGGGGCTTCAGCTTCTGTGAGGAGTTCACCTTTTCTTTCCATCTGACGTTGTAATTCATTCACACGAGTTTGCAAATCTTTGATCATATCGCCTTGTTGTTTGCTGAACTCATCCATGCTGAGTTCCATCTCGCCGATTTTCACGGTAAATTTTCGCGTTTCGCTAGATTTGATTAGTGATTGGATATTTTTGCGAAAGCTAAAGAGAATAATAATAAGGATGACGGGCCACAGAATCATGGCAATACTTTCGATAATGGGGGCGATACCTTCCATGTTTTTCTCCTGTACGATGTTGATTGAGGGGTAGCAAGCCTAAATCACGCGCGAAGCGGTTTTTAATCCAATAAATCTTTTAGCCCCGAAAAAGGGGAGTGTTCTTCCTCATCTGTATCTTCTTGAAGAGACAGTTCCTTGTGCCCGCAATCGCCAATATTTAAGTCTGCGCCGCAAACTTGGCAAAGCCCCTGACAATCTTCCTTGCAAATCGGATTAATCGGAATATCCAATTGCGCTTCTTCGAGAATAATTGCTTTAATATCAATTTGCGCGTTGTCGGGCAAAATCAAATCTTCTTTAGAGGCATCACGACGATTAAAAAAGTATAACTCCGCAAAGTCCCATTCTAAGAAATAATCATATTCTTTGAGACAACGCACACACTCAAGTTGAAGTTCGCCTTTGAAATCCCCTTGTACAAGAATACCTTGTTGGTTGCGCGTAGCCATGACTATCCCGTCTAAATTCTTTACAGAAAAATCATCTGAAAATTGAAATACGGGATGCTCAAAAAGAAACTCTTTACTATACCCTGACGATTGGTGTAAAAAAGCCCCTAATTTTAAGATAAATGGATGTTTAGACATTGTTTATTTTTTTCGTAATTATTTTAAATGTGGGTGGTGAGTATATTGCGTAAAAAGTATTTTGTAATAATTTTAGGCAATAGGTTTTGCAAGAGAAACTTCGTAGCTTCATTCTCTTGCCTCTTTGACCTTTTGTGCTTTTGTAACCCTTGTCACTCTTG
>CAZAWS010000224.1:0-3981 GCA_964488755.1 uncultured Anaerolineaceae bacterium
GTCAAACTCGCCGAGCAACAGCCGGGATTTCTCGGCGTAGAATCTGCGCGTGAAAGTGTAGGTATCACTGTTTCTTATTGGGCGGATTTGGAATCTATCAGGGTGTGGAAAGAAAACGCCGAGCATATCATCGCGCAGGCGTTGGGGAAAGAGAAATGGTACAGCGTATATAAAACACGGATTGCGAAAGTTGAACGAGATTACAAATTTAAGGCATTATAAACGTTCTCTACCTTTTTATTTCCCTTTGCATCCAAGCCCATCCTGCTAGCCATCCCAAAAGTTCAGCAAATAAGATGAAAACGACTATACCTATAATATCGTTTTCTATAATAACTTTTGCCCCCGGTAGCCCCAATGTAAGATAATTATAGGCAAGTATGCCACCTAAAAGAGTAGAGAGTGCCCAGCGCGCACCCCAGCGTGTGGACTCTATCTGCTTGCCCGCAATAAATGTTATCCAAGCCCCAAATACCCACAGAAGAAAGGCAATAAACCAAGCCCCAATACGCGGTTTCCCCTCCACAACGTAGCGAGAAGTCACGGGTGTATGCGTTGGGGTAAGTGTAGGTGTAGCAATAGGAGCTTCTGTTACCGCGGGGGGGATAATGGTAACAGCGACCGCGACTCCCTCATCGGATATATCGAGACGCAAAATTTCTGAGATAGTTGCTTCACCACTAGAAACTCGGATATCAAGTAGCCCCGTCTGGTCGAGTTGGAAAGCGGCACGAGCAATACCGCCCGATGTTTGGGTTTGGATAAGTTGCGGCGTGTCGCTCTTGTTGCCTATCGTGAGTGAAAAAGTGACCGCTGTACCATCTGGCACGAGATTGCCGTTGTAGTCTAAAATCGCACCTGTGCGAACTGCTAGCGTATCGCCAACCTCAAACATTGGGATGGCTGTGGGCGCAAGCGTGGCAGAATCCGCTTCGGGCGTGGGAGATGCTTCTTGGGGCTGATCCAAGTTTAGGGTCAGGAGTTGTTCCGGTATTGGTTGGGTCGCGGTATCCAGCTCATAGCCTATCCCAGAGATGGAGACGGGCGCGGCGCCCACAGGTGTCAATTCCTTAAAAATAAGACGTGCCGCTACATCTATAAAAGGGGGCGCATAAGAATATAGACCGTAGTAAGCGGTTAGTTTAGATATATCGGTGGCATCGAGTGCGTAGGGGGCGGTGAAGGAAAAAAGGAGTATCTTTTTTTCTCGTAGCAGAGTCTGGTTTTCGGCGAGCAGTTGGCGCAAAGTAGAGATATTTTCTAGGCTGGCAAGGGAGATAATGACCCAATCGCTTTGACGGAGGCTACTTTCAAAGAGAGTGTCTTCTTCGCTAGTTAATGTGGATAGAAAATCGTCAAAAGAATAGGCTGAGAGATTATTTTCATCAATTTGCTCACTATTTTCTCCCCCATAGAGACGCAAAAGGGCTTCGGGCAGTGCCGTAGCAGAAAGGTATATTTCTTCTTCACAGGTTTCGCAGGGCGTACTAATTTGCGTATCGGTGATAAAAACAATTTGCTCTTCTAACGCGGGCGGAAAGGGTAAAACAGTGTCGAGGTCTTTTATATCGGGGCTAATGAGAGTCGCAGAGTTTTGTGCAATGTTGAAAGAGGCTTCTTGACTTTGCCCAATCTCTTCAATCCCCGTTATTGAGGGGTGCACGGCACTAAGTAAGAAAGAAGGATACAGTTTTGTTTTTTTTGTCAAAATGCGAATCACCGCCGTATCTACCCGCTCAGCGAAGGCTGTATCTTCGTTGTATTTTTGAGTGAAAAAATCAAGACTTTTAATTAGAGATGAGTAGGTATCTGGGTCACCTGTAGAAATGATATTGCCCATATAAAGCAGGTCATTTCCTGCCAAAAAAGCATCTCGCGCAACAAGGTGAGCGAAAAAATCTTCGCCGCTGGGGGCATAAAAATCGCGAATTGCTTTGCTCCCAAGATCGTCACTAAGGGTTATCCCACCAGCACCGCGCCACTCATTAAATGGGGAAAGGGAAAAGATTTCTGTGAGTGACTTTTCATCTAAGCTAACGGGGCGTGTAGTGGGGCGGATATTCCCCTGAAACCCCTGATAACGAATATGCGAAATAAGCAAAACGTCTGCATTTGAGGGAGCAGAAAGACTTTCTGTTACCACGGCAAAAGGGAAAAGGTCTACTTCTACTAGCTCTTCTAAGGTTTTATGAACTGTGACTATCTCTTCTTCTGGCGATCTATCTGCACTGCCACGTCCGGGGAAATGTTTGGCAGCTACGAGCATTTTCCCTTCACTGCCTGTGTGCAAACCAGCAATGAGGGCTTTGCCCATCTCTCCCACCCAAAAGGGATTACCACCAAAGACGCGTGTCCCTAAATAGCCACTGCGGTTAGGGTCGGGGTCTTGGAGCACATCAAGGGATGGACCCAAATAAAGATTAACCCCTAAAGCTGAAAGCTCTCGCCCCAAAACTTCTCCATTCTGTGAAGCAAGTGCTGTGTCCCAAGTTGCCCCTATTGCCATTTGGCTGGGTTGAGGAGACAGCCCACTTAACCTTTCACTTTCTTCTTGCGAGATGCCAATAAATAAGGGAATATAATCGGGGCGATGCTCTTCTGGGGTATTGATTTGTGCATTATCCCAAAGCTCTTTTTGTAGGTTGGTATTTAGCTGGTAAAGGTTGTTCGCCGTATTCGGGAAGGGGGCAAAATTCCCGTTTTCTGCTCGCAAAACAACACCACCAATTGGGTGTTCTGCGAGAAAGTTGGCTAAGGCTGATTCTTCTACAATTTCTGCGCCATCAAAACTCATTAAAAACAATTGCCCAACGCGCTCTTCGGGCGTCATATTTTCTATAATAGCCAAAATTTCAGGCGGTGGGGCATCGTCTTGTGCTTGTGCATTAAGCGGGGTAAATAAAGAAAAGGTAAAAGAAAGTAAAAGTGCCCAAGAAAGAAAAGTATTACGCTTCATAACGCCCCAAAATCTCAGCATGAACTTCTGGCTGGATATTCCCCCCAGAAACAATAATCACACTAGGTTCTTGCGCCACCTTTTTACTCAAAACCGCCGCCAAGCCAACCGCACCCGCCCCTTCAATTTTCTCACCGTATTCATGCCACGCAAAAGCGATTGCCTGTGCAACCTCATCTTCTGAAACTAAAACAACTTCGTCTACATATTTTTTTATAAGCGGGATGGTGATGGATTTCTCTTCGACCGCGCCCGCTAAACCATCTGCCAGCGTGGGGAGGTCTTGGACACCGACTTGATTGCCATTGTAAAAAAGCGCGTGCATAAAAGCGGCTGATTCGACTTGAACACCGACCACTCGCGTACTTCGACTTGGCTCAGCATCCGTGTTTTGGGCTTGCGTGCCGAGAACCGCACCGATTCCCGACAATAAGCCCCCTCCGCTAAGTGGCACAATCCATGTCATTTCTGCCGTTTCGGGAACTTCTTCTAAAATCTCGCTTGCAATGGTTCCTTGCCCGGCGATGACGTGGCCATCGTTATAAGGGGAAATCCAAACGGCATCATTTCTTTTGGCATAAGCTAAGCCCGCTTCTTCGGCATTGTGATAGCCCCCCTTAATTAATTCGATTTTTGCGCCAAGGTTACGCATAGCTTCAATTTTGACAGCGGGGGCATCTTCTGAGACAAATACTCGCACTTTTGCGCCAATCATTTGCCCCGCCAACGCGACCCCCTGACCGTGATTCCCGGCTGAGGCGGTGACGAGACCCATTTCACGTTCCCAGTCTTCGAGAATTAATGCGCGGTTGAGTGCGCCACGCACTTTGAATGAGCCTGTCTTTTGTTTGTTTTCCCACTTGATATATAAACCGCGCGCCGCATGATGGGTGAGCGGTGTGCGGTTGATTTTTCCGTTTAGGCGTTGGGAGGCGGCTTTAAGCCATTTTTGTGGGAACATGAAAATAATAGTATTTTTGATAATGGTCTTTAAGTAAGTGATAGCGTGGAGTCCGAAATCTCCT
>CAZAWS010000225.1:0-3949 GCA_964488755.1 uncultured Anaerolineaceae bacterium
TGTTCAAAAGTTTTTATTTCAACACCGTTTGTGTCCAATCGCTAATCCATTGCTCACGGTTTTCGGTGATTGTGGCAGAATCTAGTGTGGCGGGATTTTGGGGCATTTCGGCATATTGAACAAACTCTGGAGGCAATTGAGCGGAGGGCAGAAGGGGATAGACAAACATTTGCATTGGCAAATCTTCTTGAAATTCGGTAGAGAGCACAAAATCTACGAAGGCTTCGGCGAGTTCTCGATTTTCTGTACCCGCTAAAATGCCAACAAACTCAATTTGTCTAAAACACATATCTTCGCCCAAAAGGGAAGCGGTGGGCGCATCGTTTAGCTCTGTTTCGGCAAAGATGACTTCTGCCGCGGGGCTAGAGCCATAAGAGACAACCATCGGTTGCGCTCCCTGCCCTGATGATGCGGAGAAATGCGTATAATACGCCGTCTCCCAACCATCGGCGACCACGACACCGTTATCACGCAAGCCTTGCCAAAATGACAAATAACCATCTTCGCCAAAATGGGCAATCGTTGCCATCAAAAAGGCTAATCCGGGGGATGATGTGGCGGGGTTTTCGACCACGAGCAACTCGGCATATTCAGATTTCAATAAATCTTCAAAGTTGGATGGCACAGCTAATTCCTTCTCCAGAAAATAGGTTTTATCATAATTGATGCAAACATCACCAAAATCTACGGGGAGGGCGCGGTTTTCAGCGTCCAGCTTGAATTCTGCGGGAATTTCTGCCAAAGCGGGTGCATCATAAGGCTCAAAAATCTCAGCATCTAAGGCACGGGAGAGAAAGGTATTATCTACGCCAAAAAACACATCGGCGAGGGGTGCCCCTTTCGTTAAAATCGCCTTATTCAGCGCAGAGCCGGCATCCCCACTGGCGAGAAAAACCACTTTCACGCCCTGCGCTTCTTCAAACGCCACGATCACTTCTTCGCTCACCGAAAATGAGTCATGCGTCATTACGGTTAGGGTGGTTGGTTCTTTTGTTTTGGGCGCACAGGCGGTGAGAGCGAGTGCAAAGAGAAAAATAAGTAATTTACGGTACATGGAAACTCCTGTTTCGTATTGCGTATTGCGTAAAACGTAAGGAGAAATATTACGCAATACGTTTTACGCAGTACGTCTAAATTCTTTTATGAACAATCAACAACAATCCACTTTCAATATGGATTTTCACGCGCGTGCTAACCGCTTCGTTGCTAATGCCACGCGTTTTGTGCGGGTAGAGCGTTTCATTGGATAATTGCCAGCGCAAGCCCTCTGTGCGGATTCCCGTGACAGGCTTTCCCCAGGGGATGAGCGAGACAATCTCGCCGATACGCGCGTGGATACTTCGACTCGGCTCAGTACAGGTTTCAACTTGCGTGCGGATAAAAAACGCTTCTTCGACCCCATCGTCTATCCGCAAATCTACCCCAGCGTGGGATTCGTCTGTCAGCAGAGAAAGATTCCCTAGCGTTTGGTCGAGTCTTCCCCCCAGCGCGCCAATGAGGCGGATTTCTTCGTAGCCCGCATCAATGGCGTATTCGAGAGCGAGTTCAAGATCGGTTTCGTCTTTGTCTGTGGGGTATTGGATGATTTTAGGCTTTTTTAGACCTGACAGGTTTTTAAAACCTGTCAGGTCTGTAGAGTTTACCGAATCGAGATCCCCGATGATGACAGACGGAATCAAGCCTAAATCAAGAGCGTGCCGAGTGCCTCCGTCCACGGCGATGATGAAGTCATCATCCCGAATCAGTCGGCGCGCGGCATCACGGTTGGGCAAATCCCCGTTGATGAAAAGTAGGGCGCGTTTTGGCATGGTATCTCCAGCCCCCCTCTTTAATCTCCTCCATGAGGGGAAAGGTTAGGCGGTGTCCTGATCCTGTTGAAGGGAAGGGAGCGATAAATAAAAAAAACATCCTGCCATTTCGGAGGATGTTTAATGAAACACAAAATTCCTCCGCTGGCATTATCCAGATCAGGTTATGCGGGTCAAGCGCGGTGCGCTCCTCTCAGCCAGTGAAGGCTCCCCGTTCAAATGTAAACATATTTAACCCTAAAGGGAAATTCTTGTCAAATGAGCGCGTAAAAGTTTGTAACGAAATTGTATTATCTTCAAAAGAGTTTGCGATTATACTGTGGGCATGAAAAAATCATCCGCTCAAGAGAAAGTGGCTTTGCTAAAGATGGCATTTACAGGCTTAGACGGAGATGAACTGTACGAAATGGCAGATTTATCTCGGTTTTGCTCTTATTCTGCCGACCATACTGTGTGCCATGAAGGGGAGTATGAAAATACTTTCTATATTGTCGCGGATGGGAAAGTGGTTATTACACAGAAAACAAACGACAGTGGTGGTGAACGGATTCTACGCTTGGGCGGGCAGGGTGACATAATTGGCGAGATGGCATTGATTCAGAGTGTGCCGCGCTCGGCATCGGTGCGCACGACAACAGAATGTACTATGCTAGAAATAGGGAAAAAAGATTTTGAAGTTATCCTTACGCGTAACCCTCGCATGGCAATGGATATTACCCGCATTACGTTAGATAGACTTCGCGCCAACGACAAAATGGCGATTAAAGACTTACAAAAAACCAATAAGGTATTGCGCCAATTAGACCGAAACAAACTCGAATTTATTCAGATTGCGGCACATGAACTTCGTACCCCGCTGACAGTTTTAAAGGGCTATGTGGATATGCTCCATGCTTTCTCTGATATTGAAGAAAGCGATGCGTTTCGTAGTATGTTAGCGGGGATTTCTAAAGGCGCAGACCGTATGCACGAGGTCGTCAATACGATGTTGGATGTTACACGCATTGATAAAAATATCTTAAATCTTGCTTCTGCACCCGTGTTAGTCAAATTGGTTATTTTTGATATTGTAGTTAGCCTTGAAAAAAACCTTGACGAACGCAATATCGAAATTATTATTGACCATATTGACGATATGCCAAATATCTATGCCGATCCAAGCATGATAGAAAAGGCGTTATATCATTTGATTGTTAATGCCATTAAGTACACGCCAGACGGGAGGAAAATAACAATCGTGACGCGAAGAATTATGCTGGAGAACGAGATTCCCGGCATTGAAATAGCGATTAAAGATATGGGCATTGGGATTGATGAAGAACATCATCAGTTGATTTTTGAAAAATTTTATCAAGTTGGTAGTGTTGCACTTCACTCCTCTGGAAAAACGGCTTTTAAAGGGGGAGGTGCTGGTCTAGGATTAGCCATTGTACAAGGTGTAGCACAGGCGCATGGCGGGAAAATTTGGGTGGAAAGTGATGGCTGTGATGAGGATAATTATCCCGGCAGTACCTTTTATTTGCAATTGCCAATCAATGCGCCGCGTGAAGAGGGTGAAGGCTAGGCTAATTTTATTAGTGTTTTTCCCGAACGAAAAGTCATAGCAAACGCAGAGAAAAGCGATGATAAAAATCCGCCCTTACGAAGAAAAAGATTGGCAAGCCATTTGCGCTATTCACGACGCGGCACGCCCAGACGAATTACGCGGTTCCTGTGACCCTAGAGTCTTTGTGCCCATCGAAGAAGACGCCGAAGTAGAAGACCTCGAAAGCAGTCAAAAATTCGTTGCCACAGAGGAAGATCGTATAGTCGGCTTTGTTGGTGTAGACGATAAATATCTCGCGTGGCTTTATGTTGACCCAGCCCATTATCACCAGGGAATTGGGCGTTTTCTGCTAAAAAAGGGACTGGAAATCATTGCCTCAGACGCGTGGACAATTGTGCTTGATGGCAATAAAAAAGCGATTAGTCTCTACGAAAGCGAAGGTTGCCCGCCGATTTGAAAGTGATAATGCGGGCTATCCCTGCACTTGTTTGCGTTTGGAGCAAAATTCTTAGAAGGTAAGGTGATTTCTGAATTTAAATTGTAAGCGTTCAGGGGGCTTAAAATAGAACGCGGATTTTACGGATCAGACAGATTT
>CAZAWS010000226.1:0-2617 GCA_964488755.1 uncultured Anaerolineaceae bacterium
TGAGAAGGTGGCTTTAGCCCCGCAAAAACAGGTATTTTAGTGCGTTTGCCCTGCAACTATCGAATAGAAGTATATATTTTCTAAATGCTTTGTGCTAAACTTCACCAGTGATGCGTAATGCGAGAAAGCGCGTATCGTCAAAAAAATGTTAATTAAACGGGAGCAAGCTGAATGCACGTTCGAATCGGCTTTTCATCCCGTTAAAAAGGAGTAAAAAATATGATTATCGGCATTCCTAAAGAAATACGTCCCCATGAATATCGGGTTGGGTTATCTCCAGCGGCAGTTCAGGTACTTTGCGAAAAAGGGCATACTTGTTTTGTTGAAGACCAAGCGGGTAGAGGGGCAGGGTTTCGTAATATAAAATATGAAAAAGCAGGGGCAAAAATCGCTTTTTCACCAGAAGAAGTTTTTGGACGGGCGGATTTCGTGCTCAAGATGGCCCGCCCGCTGAAGTATGAAATCGAGTGGTTGCAGCCCAATTCGGCTGTAGCAGCTTTTATGCACCTTGCTTCAGCACGGCAAGACAAATTAGACCTTTTGCGTGAAAAAAACATCACCACAATTGCTTACGAGCAGATTCAAGAAGCAGATGGCACGCACCCCGTTTTGCGTCCTTCTAGCCAGATTGGCGGAGCGATGGCAGCGCAAACAGCCGCACGGCTTTTGCAAAATAAATGGGGTGGGCGTGGCATTCTCTTGGGCATGATTCCGGGGGTGCCGCCTGCTGAGGTCGTTATTTTGGGCGCAGGCGTAGTAGGTACTTATGCCGCTCGCGCTTTTCTGGGCTTAGGCGCACACGTTACCATTCTCGATAACGATATGGATGCCCTCGCGAGAGTCTCTGAGTTGTTTTGTGGTGTGGTAACGATGATGTCGACTCCCTATAATATCGAACGTGCCACAGCTTACGCAGATGTGGTCATTGGCGCAGTGCTTGCATCTGGGGAACGAAGCCCAATTTTGGTAACGCGTGATATGGTAAAAGCGATGAAGCCACGCTCGGTGATTTTAGACGTAAGCATTGATCAGGGGGGGTGTTTTGAAACATCTCGACCTACGACTCACGATAATCCCGTTTATACGGAAGAAGAAGTGATTCACTATTGTGTTCCAAATATGGCAGGGGTGGTTGCACGAACAGCCACACATGCTTTTGTGAATGCCGCGATGCCTTATATTCTTGAAATAGTAGACCGTGGCATTCAGGATGCGGTTAAGAATATACCTGCAATCAAAGACGCTACCAACACATATTTAGGTGAAGGATAATAAATCATGGATTGGAAAACACGTTATAAAGACCGTATTCTTAGTGCAGAAGATGCTGTAAAAGTTGTAGAATCAGGGAATAGACTTTTCCTAACAGGCAATGTCTCTGTGCCTTATAAATTGCTAAATGCGCTAGTAAAAAGGGCACCTAAGTTGAAGGATGTGGAAATCACCCAAGCATTAACCGTAGGTGCGCCCGCTTATGCGGGTCCCGAAATGGAAGGACATTTGCGCGTTAATACCATGTTCATCAGCGATAATATCCGCTCCGCGGTACAAGGTGGACGGGCAGATTTTACGCCGGTGCTTCTCTCTGAATTCCCCTTGCTTTTCAAAAATGGGCATTTACCCCTTGACGTTGCCTTCATTCACGTTTCGCTCCCCGACGAGCATGGCTTTTGTAGCTTAGGCGTAGAAGTGGGCTTAACAAAAACTGCCGCAGAATCGGCAAAAATCATTGTGGCTGAAGTAAATGAGAAAATGCCGCGCACTTTGGGTGATGCTTTTATTCACGTTAGCCGTATAAACTATATTGTGCCTGTTGATTATGAAATCGCCGAGCAGTCAATGGGCGATGGTAAACCCTCTCCGGCAATAGAAAAAATGGCAGAATACATCGCTGAGTTGATTCCCAACGAAGCAACGATGCAAATGGGCATTGGCGCAGTGCCAGATGCGGTGCTAAAACACCTTTACGATAAAAAAGATTTGGGCGTTCACACCGAGCTTTTCTCAGATGGTGTCATTGACCTTGTTGAGGCTGGCGTGCTCACCAATGCGGCAAAAACTCTGCACCAAGGCAAGATACTGGCGGGCTTTGTGATTGGGACTAAACGCCTCTACGATTGGGTAGACGATAACCCCATTATCGAAATGCGCCGCACAGAATATGTAAACGACCCCTTTGTGATTTCTCAAAATGACAAAATGGTTGCCATCAACTCCGCTATCGAAGTCGATTTAACAGGGCAGGTCTGTGCCGATAGCATCGGACCAAAGCTCTACAGCGGCGTTGGTGGTCAACTCGACTTTATGTATGGCGCATCTCGCTCGAAGGGTGGCGTGCCAATTATCGCCTTGCCCAGTGATACCACCACGCGTAGCGGTAAACGATTTACTCGTATTACGGGTATGTTGAAGCAAGGTGCGGGCGTTGTCACCACGCGCAATCACGTCCGTTATGTGGTGACGGAATACGGCGTAGCAGATTTATACGGCAAAACAATTCGGCAACGTGCTCAATCATTAATCGGTATTGCCCATCCCGATTTTCGTGCAGATTTAAAGAAACAAGCGAGAGAATTAAATTATATTTAGCGATATAGAGACATTCGAGACACTCGAG
>CAZAWS010000226.1:2717-3931 GCA_964488755.1 uncultured Anaerolineaceae bacterium
GCTTGCTGAGGTCGTGGACGCGTTGTCTTTGCTGATACACCCTAACGCAAGATTCATCTTGCTGAGAAGAAAAATGAAAAAAGCCCTTATAGCCTTAGCGTTCTTAATAATCTTATCTGCATGTCGTGAAGGAGAAAGTTTGTCTAATCAAATTTCAGATGAGCGGATGTTGCTGGTTTTATCAGCCCCTTCTATTCACGAAACTTATTATCAGCCCGCATTCGATGAGATTGTAGATTTTCAAATAGAATACGCAAAAGCAATTATGGGCAATGATAATGTCGTTGTGATTGTAGATGCAGACACAAAACCTTATTACGAAGATGATTTACCGAGCGATATATTAATCACCGCAGAAGTTTATGATATTTGGGCGAGAGATTTCACACTGGTTAATCCGCTTGCACCTATCCAGTTTAAATATACTTGGGCTTCAATGACAAAAGAAGAAAGCGAAGAAGTTCAGGGAAGTTTTGAAGCCTTTGCCAGTCAATATAAGCTCCAGTACGATAAGACCTCGCTACTTTTAGATGGCGGGAATATCGTTGATAATTACGCAGGCGGCGTGATTACAACCACAAGATTTATGGAAGATAATGCGTTAAGTTATGTTGAAGCCAAAGAAGCATTAAAAGATTTGCTAGACGCAACCGAAATCGCCATCCTTGAACCAGACGAAGAAGTCTTGGCTCATTCTGACGGCATGGTCATGTGGTTGGATGAAAATACGCTTTTAGTGAACGATTATTCCGAATATCCCGTTTTTAGGGATTTAGTACTGGATGAGTTGAAGTCATCTTTCCCCTCCGCAACGATTATAGAAGTGCCAGTAGAATACGGGCAAAATAAAGTAGGAGAATGGGAAGGCTTTGAATCTGCGTGTGGCGTAAATCTGAACTCAGTTTTGACCTTTGAGAATATCTATGTGCCCGTTTTCAATATGTCGCACGACCAGAGTGTGGTGGATATTATGCGTGAAAACACAAGTAAGAAAGTCATCACAATTAATGCAGAAGGCGTTTGCCCAATGGGCGGAAGTGTGCGCTGTTTAACATGGCAACTAACGGGGGAAAACGCCGAGAAGATAATTCTTGCGGCGCGGGATGAGTGAACTTTGGGATAAGGAAAACGCCAAAATAGCCGTGGATGTATGCCAATGGTAAGCGTTCAGGGGTCTCAAAATAGAACGCGGATTTTACGGATCAGGCAGGTTT
>CAZAWS010000227.1:0-1136 GCA_964488755.1 uncultured Anaerolineaceae bacterium
ACTAGTAAAATCATTACGTTTCACGTCTTCACGTTTTACACCTTCACTTCATTTGCATCCATAATATATTGCCACCAATTATTATGAATCCCATTCTGCCTACCTGCCACATGAGGAATTCGAGTTTGCCACCAGCGATGGTGTAAGCGAATATCTCCATTACCCCAATCGGTGGCATTTACTTGGCGCATTTTCCCCGTAAAGTTGGGGAAGTTGAGCCAATCGTCACAATAACTAGGTACATATTTTAGGTTGCCCCAGTCGTAATCTCTTTCACTATTGGGCGCAAAATGAACAGAGCCTACATGGGCTTGTCCAGGATTTTTCTTGTCGTAGCGAGTAAAACGTTCCCATAAATCATCATCGCCGTGTTTTCTCTCGAAGGTTTTTTCCATTAGCGATTCGGTTCTGTGATCAAATGATTCTTCCATTTCGCCAACGCCGCGCTCGTAGGAAAATCCCATGATGATAAAGCGGCGTGAAATATGCTCGGTATTTTCTAGCGGACGAGCATTGCACCAAAACGCGCCCTTGCCTGCCATAACCGATTCGTGGAATCCACCGTAGGGGAAGGCGAAAACCCATACTTCGTCAATTTCATCATTTTCAACCCGCTCAACGATATTAAAATCATCCATAATGGCATGATAATCTACATCATAAGGCTGATGTGGTGGGGTAACGCCGTGTAGCACATCTAAATAGAGAGAGGGGGAGTAACGAAAGCCGTCTTTTAGCACAGGAAACTCATCTACTTCAATGCGCTCTATAATGTCATAGCGTGCCATGCCGTGGCTGGTTTCGAGGGTGTCTGCTGAAAAACCGACTGCTAAATCATCTGGGTTTTGCCAGCCAGATTGGTCTGTGAGCTTTTCGCCAGTTTCCGCGTTCATGGTGGGGTTATAGATGATGTTCAAGACGCGGGAAACGGTACGACGCGCGGGTTCGGGAGATGTATCTATAACGGGATCAGGTTCTGGGTCCACGTTCGGTGCGGACAATCCAAATAATTTTCTAAGTAGTTCAAGTAGAGATGACATCCGTTCTCCTTCGTGAGTTTTTCAATCCGATAAAAGTTCAGCTCTTTAGGATTTCGAGATAGCGTGTTCGTAGTCCATAAAATTATCCACAGATTT
>CAZAWS010000227.1:1236-3885 GCA_964488755.1 uncultured Anaerolineaceae bacterium
CCCAAAAGTTCTAACGGATATCTGTAGCCTGATAGATTCTATCTTCTTGAGCAATGAAAAGGATGTGGCTGGGGTTTGAGGCTATTGTACTTAGCGTGCCGACTGGGACAGTGCCTTTGAGGGGGTGAAGTTGGTTTAAAAGAGTAAATGAGCGTGGGCTAAAACGGTAAACGGTTTGAGTTTTGGGTTCAAGAAGTAAAAGGGCAGAATCTGGCGAAGTAGAAAGGTGTATTTCGGTAAATAGTATTCGGTCAAAACTATTTCCACCACCTGCGGCGGGGTGTTGGTCGATGAGTTCTACTGGGTGGGTGCAGCGTGTAGGCACGGCTGTTCGTAAATTTGAATTACAGCTGGCTAAATCGCCATTATTGAAAAGTAAATAAAGGTCACTACTATCTACGCCTACATTTACGCTCATATCAATGGCATTGGCGAGTTCCATACCCTCTGGGACGTTTTCAAAAAAAGGATCGGGGTAATCGAGAAAGGCAGAGTTGCGCCCAGTATAGAACCAAACTTCATGTGCGGGGGCATCTAAAACGTAAAGTATATCTGCGTCTAATGCTATGGCAGTAATTTCTTTAAATTGACCCACTGAGTGTGATAGTGATGTTGCTTGCGGGGGGCGATTTGCGCCGCAATAAAGCAAATTTCCTTGCGAATCTATGCCCATAACCGAAGCCCCCATCGCATTTGATTTGGGTAAGGCTTGCAAGTCGATTAGTGGGCTAAGTGTTACGCCGTTATGTTCTCCACTTTTGCAGTCAAAGTTTTCATCATATTGATAACCGCCACTGACCAAATAGGCACGCAAAATCTCGCCTTTGGTGTTGAGAATAAAGAGATCTGTATCTGTGGCTGCTATTGCCACAATTTCTGTTCCAGCAGGTATGCCCTCTACAGCAGGTTGATAACTAAGCCGCTGAATGCCTAATAGACTATCAAGATAGTTTTGCGCTTCTGCGCGTATGGTTTCGGTTGCATCGGTTTGATCATAAATTTCAGCGATATCCAGTTTTTCAATTGTGCTTTCCCATGCTTTTCGTTGAGCGAGGGGGTCACTTTCTTCAAGGGCGCGTGCCCGCTCCATCTCTACTTCGGCATAGGCGGTTTCATATTGAATATCATGCCCAAAGCGAAAATAGACCACGCTGGCAATTGTTACAACCACCAGTGGGATAATAATAGCAATTACTACCATGACCCAAGTTGGCAATCTAAAGGGCGCGTCGGGGTCGTCTACAGGCAAGATGCGGGGTATCGCCTTGCTGATAGCCCCTTTTAATTTATCGTTTCCCTCGCGAGTTGCCTGCATCCCTTTGGCTATGCCACGCGCACTTTGCCGAGCGATCACCTCACCAACGGGCGGACCCGTGTCAACTTCTTCCTCTTCAACTTCAGGAATATCAATCTCTTCTTCTTGTGCGGAGATTTCATCAGAGTCTTGACGTGGGATGGATGCTAAAATCTCATCTTCTTCGGGATTAGAAGTAGGCTCGTCATTTTCATGAGCAATAGCCTCAAGAGCGGGGCGGACGTGTGGAATCTTGCTTTCGTTATGGATACTTGGTGCTTGCATCTCATCAGCTTCTGTCTCCGAGATGCGCGTATCTTCTGCTGAGACGTGTGTAATCGGCTGGGGTTCTGGCTGATGGCTTTTTATTTCTTCTACTTCATCTTCTTGAGAGACCTGCACTGCAACTGCATCTGTTTTTGGATGCGTTGCAGGTCGGGATTTATCGAGAGTCTCGTGGGGCAACGCATCGGGCAGATGTGAAGCATCATCAATATCTGTGTCTTCTATTTCTACTTCAGCAGGTTCATCGGCGATTTTACGCGAAATGCTTGCTAATGTGGGCTTAGATTGAGGCGGTGGCTTTAGTTGGGTTACTTCACCTTTGCCAGCCTCAAACTCTATGAGTACCGTGTTTTGGTCGTCCATATTCTGCCGCATCAACACACTGCGAATTGTTTCCAGCGATGCCAATTGATTATCGCGTTGCAGAATCGGTGTCCAACCAGCAGGGAGTTGGGGCGTGACGAGCAAGCGTCCGCCTGTGCGAAGCGGGAGTTGTGAAAGATAAAATTTTGCCGATTGCCCTAATCCTAATCCCCGCCCCGACATTTCAGAGTCGTGAATGTCACGCCGTTCGTTTCCCGCCATCCAATACGCATGGGCAGGACCTGATATGAGAAGATAAACTTGCCCGCCACGAACTACACCTAAAACGAGCGTGGCAAGGGTAAAGCGTCCTTGTCCGCTGGCTTCCATATTGCGTTCTAGTAAATCACTGTTGAGCGTAACTGCCGCGGCACGCAATGCGGCTGTTACTGAGCCGGGCGTATTATAAAATTCTTTCGCCGCACTGCTTATTACCTGTAAATAATTGGCAGTTGAAAAATTGGCATTACCGCCCAAAACAAGGTGCATAAAGAGCAAATCACGCGAGCGGCTACGGGCTTTTCGGCGCGGTGGAGTTAACGCCAATAATCCTGGCGGCGAGGGCATTTCATTGCCCTTTATACGATAGAGGGGAAGGAGGGTAAGATTGAATGTTTTAGACACGTTTTTCTCCAGTGAGTATATTATACTGGTAAAATCGAAGAGGTGGCGTGTAAAAAAGGTACTGGTTGAAAGAGCGTTTAGAG
>CAZAWS010000228.1:0-3878 GCA_964488755.1 uncultured Anaerolineaceae bacterium
CGCACTACGATTTGGGAAATCAGTAAGCAAGCTAAAAACACGCGCGTCGCGGTTTTTCATCCATCCTTAAAAACAATCTTAATTTGCTCTTTTTCTTGCCCCTAAACTCACCCTGTGCTAAACTCAATACATGGCAGAAAATACGATGCTTCAAGATGCAATTAGTGCGATTAGCCAAGGGGAGAAAGCAAAGGCGAAAGAGATACTAACGCGTCTTATTAAAACCGACCAACAAAACGCAAGTTATTGGGTTTGGATGAGTGCGACTGTGACTACGCAAAAAGAGCGTATTTACGCGCTAAAGACCGCATTACGCGTGGACCCTGAAAATGCCTCTGCAAAACGTGGACTTGTGCTTCTTGGCGAAATGCCCCCTGATGAAGATATAGCACCTTTCCCGCTTCATCATCCCCGTTTATGGGAGGAAGAACTCATCTCTGAGGCGGAAGAGGCAGAAAAAGAGACAAAGAAGAAGGTCGTTGCTAATCCTATGATTCGTTTAGCAGGGATTGGGGTTGGGGTTATTGGCATTATTGGAATAATCATATTTGGGTTCTCTCAACGAAGTGCAAATAAAACATCGGCGGTTGCTTCTGGTCCAACCTCAACTTATACCCATACGCCCACTTCTATCAACGCAAAGCCAATAAACACGCCAGCCTTTGATGACTCTTTGCCGCTTTCAAATTTGCTCGATGTGCCTTATACACCAACACCACTCTATGTGAATACACCGCGTTCTGTTCAGGCAAGCGATTATGGCTATGCAGTTGAAGCTGCTTATGCAAACGAAGATTGGGAAGCATTAATCACAGCGATGGAACAAATTGCCACACTTGAACCAGAAAGCGCAGACCCTTATTATTATATTGGTGAAGCCTATCGCTTCATGGGTGAAAATGTAAAAGCCCTTAAAGCCTACGAAGAAGCCATTAATACAGATGAAGATTTTGGACCGGCTTATTTAGGCAAAGCGCGCATTATACCTTATGTTAATGCAGGCGCAGATATTGGCAATAACCTAGATGAAGCCATAGAAAAAGACCCGAATTTTGCCGAAGCCTATATAGTAAGAGCCGTTTATTTTCTTGAAAAAGAAAAATACGAAAAAGCATACGATGATCTCGAGAAGGCGCGTGAGCTTGCGCCTAACTCTCCCTTAGTTTATTACAACCTAGCCAAAGTCTATTGGGCACAAGATGAACTCGAAGATGCGCTCGAATCCGCCGAAAAAGCCTTAGAACTTGACATCACCCACCTTGAAAGTTACCTTTTATTAGGGCAACTCTACGAAGCAAATGGTCAGATAGACAAAGCCAAAGATATTTTAGAAACTTATGTCGATTACGCAGAAGAAGGCAACGCCGAAGCTCTTGCTATTCTTGGTGGCGCATATTATGAAGATGAAGAGTACGAAGAAGCTATTGAATATCTCGATCAAGCCATCAAATTAGACCGTTACTCAGGCATGGCTTATTATTACCGCGGTCTTTCTTATTTTGCGCTCGAAGATGCAAAAGGGGCAGTCTATAACCTTGATAAAGCTAATCGTTATATCCCTGATTCTTTTGAAATCAGCCTTGCGCTAACCGAAGCCGAATATCTCAACGAACACTACGGTAATTGTTATTTGCAAGCTGAGGGCACGCGTTCATTATCCGAAACAGATGAAGAAGAAGCTCTCGTTTATTATTGGATTGCAACCTGCCACGAAGGGCGTGAAGATTTCAGGTCTGCTCGAAAAGCGTGGGAAACCCTGCTTGAAATCACCGGTAAATCTGCTAAAATCCGTACCTTGCAAGAAAAAGCTCAAGAGCACCTCGCTAAACTCTATACCCCAACCCCCACCAAAACACCTAAAGCCACGAAAACGCCCAAACCCTCTCGTACACCCACTCCGGAAGATTAGCCCCCATGCGCACAGCCCAAATTATCTACAATCCAGCCGCGGGACGATTTCCCGTAGCGGACGCGATTCCTTCGGCGGGACGCGCCTTAATGGACGCGGGATTCTTTGTCAACGCAATCGCAACAAACTCGGGTAAACATGCTACTGAACTAGCGGCTTCTGCTGCGAAGAGGGGCATTGATGTCGTTTTTGCCGTAGGCGGGGATGGCACCATTGGGCAAATTGCCAGCGGATTACTTAACACAGAAACCGCACTTGGCATCTTGCCAGCCGGCACCGCAAATGTTTGGGGAAAAGAATTAGGGATGAAACCCTACTCGTGGCGAACACGTAACGCACTAGAAGAAAATGCAAAACTCCTTGCAGATGCCCCCATTCATGCAATAGATATTGGCATCTGTAACGAACAGCCTTTTTTAATGTGGGCAGGCTTAGGCTTAGATGCACTCACCGTTCAGAAAGTAGAACCACGCTTTCGTTTTGAAAAGTTTTTCACCGTACCCGAATATGCGGCATCCGTCCTATTGACCGCCGCACGTTGGAACGGTATTTCACTTCGCATTTGGGCAGATGGAGAAGAGATTGAAGGGCATTATATCCTTGCCGTTGTCAATAATATCCGTCACTATATGGGCGGGATGTCCAATCTTTCCCCCGATGCCGTGCTAGACGACGGCATCTTCGACCTATGGCTTTTTACGGGCAATAATATGGCAGATGCGCTACGCCATGGCTTTGATATGTGGAGTGGTCGCCATATAGATTCAGTCCAAGCGCACCGTATTTCCTTTAAAGAATTACGTCTCGAAGCCGATAGTGAGTTTGCCGTCCAAACCGATGGAGAACCGCGTTTTGACACGAAAAAAGCAGAAATTTACGTACAAAAAAATGCCTTACGCGTCCTTATGCCCCCCAAAGCCTTAGAGGCACTATCTCAAGAGGCTATTGCATGAAACTTATGAACCGTTGGGTTATTTTAGGCATATTAGGAATAGCATTTTTTCTGTTTTTCCTCACCATTTTTTTACTGGGTTCTCCTGCAACCCAAACAGAAGAAGTGAATCTAGACCTTGCCGCGATCACTGTTTTGCCCGGTACAACATCTACCCCGCTCGTTAGTCCTACCCCTACCCACGATCCTGCCTTAGGCACAGCAACCCCAATGCCAGACATAATTGCTTTGGGTGCTTATGTTCAAATTGGCGACACCAATGGTGAAGGTCTACGAATACGAAGCGAACCGGGGCTTGAGGGCGAGTATCTTTTTCTTGGCTTTGATACTGAACTTTTCCAAGTTTTAGATGGACCTCAAGAATCTGATGGCTATACTTGGTGGTATCTTCTCGCACCCTATGATGACACGCGCTCAGGATGGGCGGCTTCTGACTTTTTAGTGCCCGTAACTGGTGAGGAGTGAAAAAAATATTGCGTATTACGTATTGCGTAAAATGCAATAGAAACCTTCATAAACTCTATTCCGCTCTGCTTTGGGGATAAAGTCACATTTCACTTTATCCTACTAAAATTTTATCTACATAAACTCAAAGGATTATCTCTTATGTCATTAAGACCAACAGCACTTGATGCAAATAAAACAAAAAAAGAACTCACCCTCACTTGGAATGATGGGCATATTAGCACTTATAGTTTCTCTCTCCTCCGCGCGGCTTGTCCCTGCGCCGAATGTCGCGGCGGGCATGATAATATGGGTGGAGACCCCGACCCTGAGGTTTTTGAAACACCCATTACCGATACAAAAGAAACGCGTCTAAAAGATGTGATAGCAACGGGAACTTATGCGATTTCTATTGTTTGGGAAGACAATCACGATTATGGCATTTATAGCTGGCGTTATTTACGGGCATTATGCCCCTGTGATGAATGCCGAAGTTGATGAAACAAAAACATCCGCAGTCTCCAAGACTGCGGATGTTCTTTTAACGGGTTCAAGCTAAAGTTACGCGCGTAG
>CAZAWS010000229.1:0-3876 GCA_964488755.1 uncultured Anaerolineaceae bacterium
CGGGCGCGCAATAAAGCCGGGGCAACGAGAGCAGGTTGAAACAAGGTCGTCGCGAGGCGTTCCGCTTGTTGGGCGTAGAGCGTCTCATCTTTCCGTTCAATCTCCAAAACCGCCCAGCCTGCCAGTTCCAATCCTGCCAGAGCCAGCTCCCCTTTCTGAGAAGAAAGCCAATTCAAATAATCATCCGCAAAGGGAGCGTAATCCTGTTTGGCAAAACCGTAAATCAGGAGCAGGACTTCGCGCCACCAGGCGTTGGCAATGTGTTTTTGCAAACGCGGCAGGGATTTTTCACGCTCTTTGGTCAGCAGGCGCGCCGCGAGAAATTCTTGAAAGGTGAGATGGCTAAATTGGAAGAGTTCGGCACGCTCTTCAAATAGCCCGCCGCGACTGCGTACCGCCAAAACGAAACGGTCGAGATTTTCGGGCGAAAGTTTTGCGCTCAAAATCTCCCGCAAGCGGCTTTCGGGAATTGCCGCGCCATTTTGCCCGCCACGCTGCATTTCGAGTGCCAAATAAGAGAGCCAATCGCGCTGTTCTTCCCAGAGTCCGCCCCAATTGACCAATTCTTGGCGGGTGGGGTCGTCATCGAGGTATTGGGCTTGCAAAATCACCTTAATCACCGCTTCGTAAAGGCGGGCGCGCTCACGCGGCAACTCGGCTTCGCCCCATTTCACGCTAACCACCATCGTTGTCAGGAGCGGCGTGCTAATCAGCGGAGGCATATTTTTGCTTTCGTAACGCTGATTGATAGATTGGATAGCGGAGACGATTTCCGCTTTTTGGACTTCGACTTGGTCGGGATAGAGTTCCTCGCACCAGTTTTCGACCAGCGAGGCGATTTGAGCTTGGTCGAGGGCTTGAACATCGAGGCGTAGAAAGTCTTCGCTGAAAATCGCGTTTTCTTTGTAGCCCGATTCCCGCGCGGTGACAATAAACCTGTTGCCCGGATAAATTTCATCTGCCAGTCTCTCGACATCCTGCCGCACATGCCCGCGATCGGCTTGGCTGGTGACTTCATCCAAACCATCTAGCAGAACCAAACAGCCGCCGCCCAAAAGCAGGCGGTCGAAAAACTCTTCGGCGAGTTCTTCCTCCGCCACGCGAATTGCCTGACTGCGTTTTTTGAGATACCAGAGGATAAATCCGGCAATCGTGCCGGGGCGGACGTGCTGGAGGGTAGAAACAGGGTCTTTTTCGCACAGGCGCAAATACTCCCGCCGATAGCGCAAGGGAATCACCAGCGGCACCAGCGTCTTACGTTCTTTTGGGAGAGCAAAGGGTAATTTTGCCCCCGAAAGTTCATGCTCCGCAAGAGAAGCGGCTAAATAGGCGGTTAGGGTGCTTTTTCCGCTCCCCGCTCCGCCGATGATTGCCAATTTATCACCCAGCGTGAGCAATTGATCGGTAACGATGCTTTCCCCGTTTTTGCGTTGTTCTTCAACCAAAGCTAGAAAGGCTTTTTGCTCGGCGTATAAATCGCCTTTGAAATTGCGGGCGTGTTTTTCTATCTCGGCTCTGCGAGGAGGCGAGAAACGTTGTAGTTTCAGAGGGATAAAAATTTCGCTAAGTCCGCGTTTTTTACGCGCCCCAGTTACGGCAGAGCTTTCCAAACCATAAAGACGCGCTTTGCCGTAGGCTTTTTTCACCCATTCGAGGTAATTCTTCAAAATGCGTGCGAAGGATTTCTGATCGAGACGCGGCTTTTTGGTGTAGGCATCAAAATAAAGCTGGTAAAGTGTACCGGTGTTGAGGACAGAATCGCTGACGTTGCCGCCGATACCCATTGCTTTTTCACCGAGAGCGGTACTCCCGTTCTGTGCCACCGCGCCTGAACCGGAGAGCAGGGCTTGAAGCTCCGCTTCGCGGACGCGCATTTGTCCCGCCATTGGGCTGTTAGGGGTGTTTTTTAAAAACTCTTGAATAGAGGCGAGTTCTTTTTTAAGTAGTGCTAAGTCTGTCATAGTTTTGCTCCATCATTCATCTTCAACGATTCAGGTAGTTGAGGTATTACGTCCTTCCAGAAATTAATCCAAGCTCTGTCCAGTTGAATAATACGCCAAACTGCCCATGCTACCGGAAAGGCGAAGAAAAAAACAACTATTGCGAGGAAAATAATCAGTGAATAATAGGGGAGATTAATTGTCTCCATAATCAGAAGTATCATAGGGAATATACTCAAAAACGAAACAAGTAGTGCCTGTTTCAGCACAACCGCCCATTGCCTACACAAAAAGCGTGTATACAAGTACTGATCCGAATCAATATAACGACTATTGTCTTTAAAATAATTTACTTCTGTGTCAGGACATTTCCTACTGAAAAATTGCTCCACAAAGCGGCTTCCAAAAGGTTCATCTCTATATTGGATGATTCCTGCGTCCTGCCGTTCTTGTAGTAACTTGTGCCTTTTAAGCAGATAGCGGAAGGGTATATCAGGAAGCCTGTGTTCTTTCTTTCTAGCATTCAAATAACGCTTTTCCCAGCCCTTAGCCGCGTCTTGCTTTGAGGTAGGTAAATCCGAAAATCTATGAGTTGCAATTTCCCAAACAAATTTCTGCATTCGCCAACGATATTTTCCCAGAGAAGATAGTAATCCCCAGGTTTCTAAATTCCCAAGTTCCTTTTCGGCAGAAGATAAGTCACCCACTTTCCATAATACCTGAATCGATGAGGAGGTGTAATATCGCAAAAAGGGAATACCACCTAATAAAGCAAAGAACTCTTGCGAGGTGTTAGATAGTTTTGAGAATATAAATCGGAGAAGTTTTCGCCCCCCTGTCTTTTCATCAGAATCATGCACAGGCGGTTCCATTAATGAGAGTTCTTTTAATAGATCATCCCATGAAACCAAGCCGGATTGCACTAAATTTATGGCTATTGGAATCGCTTTAAGGCTAAAATCCAATTGCCAAAAAGCGTTTGCGGCTTGTGTTCGTTTAGTAGTCGAAATTTCTTTGAGCCAGCTAGATAATTGTTCTATATTTTCTGTTTTCAGGGCTTCTAAATCATTCAATAAATTTTGTCCCAAATGGAGAGAATTCCAGATAACAGGATATGTCAATTCTATAGATTGCCAATAAGGAGATAAGGGACCTTCCGGCAATTTCTTCTCTAAGTAGAATGCAGTAAAGTCGGGGGAATACACCCATTTAACAAAAACATCACGACCATAAGCCGCAAAAAGGCGAATATCCGCTACCGTCTGAAAAGTAGGAACTTTTCCCGCCCATGCTCCCATCAGGCTCTTGAAGTTATTTCCTGAGAGTCCTCTTTCATGTTGCCCGTCAACATTTCCGGTTCTAACCCAATGCCGTACCACCTTTATGGATCCGTAGCCGATAATGCCTTGGATAATGCTCGCCGCATGTTCTGAGACATCCCTGTTTTTCGGTGGAAGCTCTCCCATTTCCCAGTAATAGGCAGAATCAATCAAAACGCGTGCATAAGGAGGGTATTTATTGTTTTCCATCATCCCATTCTATGTGCTTATGCAATGTCTTGCAAGTTCTCTAAAAACGGTACCTAAAAGAGACCCGATTTCCGCCCCCTAAAAAAGGCGTTTTTTCGTATAGTTTCAGCATCACATGTGCTGCTGAAACTATTTTACTCGAAGCATAGATCTATGCAAATTTCCCCTAATGGAGGCAATTTGTAATGACAGACAAAAAGAATGAAATTTCCCCTCGCGTGGACGCATTTGCCCGCGAGCTGGCTACTGCCTTGCGCCGTATTACCGGACGCGAAGTTCAGACTAAGCCTATGAGCCTACCGGAGCCAATTAATGAAAAGGCAAAAGAAACGCCTGTCAAGTCCGGCAAATAATTTCATTTGGATGCGGGCAGTTGCCCGCATCCATCAATATAAAAGGAAGTGAAT
>CAZAWS010000230.1:0-3860 GCA_964488755.1 uncultured Anaerolineaceae bacterium
ATTTGAGAAGAAGTTAAATAAAAATCCCCCGCTCCTTCAAATAGGAACGGGGGATTTTTTTTATGTGCGCAATGCTATGCGCGCTATGCTTAGTTTTTCTTGTTTTCTGGCAGTGGCACAAAACTTAATAATGTAGTTGGATACACATCCGTTGCGAGCAAAAAGCCATTTTCATAACGAACTATGCCCTCGTAGTTACGCAATTCGCCATCAGCTTGCAACTGCATCATAATTGGCGGAGTTTTTGTTTTCGTAATCCCATCTTTGCTATAATTAAACTCAAGCAAACGCTCAACATCTGCTGTTGCTGCATGTGTAGGTCCTTCACCAAACTTTTCTACTATGGGGTCAACTTCGGGTTTTAACACTTCTTCGCCAGACCAAAAATAATTCATCACCCAAAAATTATAATTCTCGTCTAACGCGGTCGCATCGGTTACACGATATTCAATACTTTCTATACTTACCGTACCCGCTTCACTTAAATCTGTATTAAAAAGGTGCGCCACCGGGTCGGCACTTACCGCCACGCCATTTGCCTCGTGAATAGTAACAATCCCGCCATCAGTCAAAAAGATTGTCTCCTCAGACATATTATCAATATCTGATTGGGTTTCGATTCTAGTCATATTGGCGACATCAACCGTAAAAACGCTCAAATCAGGTGCAATCGTGCCTGCAACAAGATAAGCAAACATGCCATCCGCATCCCCCATCTCAATTGTTAAGTAAGCTGTGTCGCCATCAAAAACAATAGCCTCAAATCCCTGCGTGCCAGAAATAGTATAAATATCCCCTGAACTAAGCGGAACTTTTATGGCTTCTAAAGGAGCGCACCGTTCTCCATTCAAATAAGCATCAATATCAGCTTTTGCAATTGCAAAAATAGAGCCATATCCCTCCTCACCATCTTCGAGGTAAAAGTTTGGAAATTGGGGCAATAAAATCAAATAATCGCCATACCACGCTAAGCTAGAAATCTCAGCATAGCGATTTGCCAACTCTCCTGCTAAGGCGATATTTTGCACAGCAGTTTCTTGAAAATATTCAATTTCGGCAGTCTCTGGTTTGGTTGTTTGACAAGAAGTAAGCAGAGAAAGCACAATCAATAATAAAACAAATCGGATTTTAAACATTTTCTTCCCTTTTAGAATAGAAACTTGGGTGGTGGTTCTAAAGCAAGCGACAAGCGTTTTCGTAAAAAGGGAGTCCAAAGTTCCCAGACTTTGGCTTTTTGCTAAAAACCTGAAATCGGGAGATTTCGGACTCCAAGCTATCATAAAAACGCCGCATTCCAACGGGAATACGGCGTTTTTGTTTTTAAGTATTACGCATTAAGTTTTGTATTCTACTCTTCTTCAACTTCGGGAAGTGGTACGAACCCAAAAACAGTAGATGGATACTTATCGGTAGCAACCAAGAATCCTGCTTCGTAGCGGACAATACCTTCTAAATTACGAAGGTTGCCATCTGCCATTAGCTGAAGCATAATGGGCGCAGTTTCGGTCAAGACAACACCATCTGCACTATAGTTAAACTCAAGCAAGCGTTCAACACCAGCACTGGCAGTGTGGGTAGGACCTCTGCCAAAGGTCTCTGCTACAGGGTCAACTTCGGGCATCAAAACTTCTTCACCAGGATAAAAATAGTTCACCGCCCAGAAATTGCCGTTTTCATCCAATGCGGTAGCATCGGTGATGCGATACTCAACATTTGTCATTGGCACAGTCCCAACTTCGCTTAAATCAGTGCCAAAAACATGAGCAACGGGTTCAGCGTTAACGGCAACACCGTTTGCCTCATGAATCGTAACCAAAGAATCACCTGCCAAGATCATTGTTTCATCAGACATATTTTCAACACCTGATTGGGTTACGATTTCAGGCATAGTAGCGGTATCAATCGTTAGTACGCTCAAGTCTGGCGCAATAGTGCCGGCAACAAGAAGCGCGTACATGCCATCTGCACCTTCAACTTCGATGGTCAAATAAACATTATCTCCATCAAAAACGATAGATTCGAAGCCTTCAAAACCTTCAATTGCGTAGGCATCGCCCGCGGCAAAAGGAATTTTTACAGATTCTAGTGGGGCAAAACTTTCGCCATTCAAATAGGCATCAATATCCGCTTTTGCAATAGCAAAAACAGAGCCATCTTCTTCAGTGCCTTCTTCAAGATAAAAGTTAGGATATTGAGGCATCAAAATTAGATAATCGCCATACCAAGCCATGCCTGAAATTTCAGCATGGCGGTCAGCCAATTCGCCAGCTAAGGCGATATTTTGAACAGCGGTTTCCTCAAAGTACTCTGGGGCTTCGGTTGGGAGCGGAGCTACTTCGACTTCCACCTCTACTACACGAGTTACCTCAATTTCAACAGGAATCTCAACCTCACGAGTCACTTCTACTTCAACAGTTACCGGCTCAGGTGGTTGGCATGCAACCAGCAAAGTAGTTACAACCAACAAAACAATAAAAATACGAACTTTAGACATTTTTCTCTCCTTTGAAAGAATTGATTTGAATATCGGGCGCATTATAGATGATTTAAGTTTTTAGATGTGATTTTTTAAGGTTTAAAAAAAGTTTCGATGAAAGGGGACGTACGCCACCTCAACTTGAGTGCCGTTCCCATCATCTCTTCTCCCTCAAACAGGGTTTCCATCTATGACGCATAAGCGGATACAGCTTCCTGCCAAATGCTCGATCCCTCTGCGCTATCCAGATTCTATCCGCGTGTACCGAACGGGCTAAATCAGAGAGGGGTGCATCAGATGGCGGAATCCCGCACATAAAACTTCAAATTTCTACGGAAATCCCCGCTCTTCTGTATTCGAAAATGATGCCGCCACACGAGAGAATGGCATCGTCTAGGTGCGGAGAGAGATAAATTTTGCGCATTAAGCGATAGGCTCACGAAAGTCGTAAATCCCGTTGCGAATGGCATATTTTGCATTGCAGTTGGCGCATATTAACATTTCTGACTCTTCTTTGAGTGGCGCATGATTGCATTGCGGGCATTGAAAAAAAGCACCCTCTGCGGCAACTTGGGTCTCCCCTACTGCTTCGCTGAGGGTAAAAACGGAGGGTGTCAGTTGCCACCAATCGCCAGTGAATTGAGCGAATCCATCCATTTTGGCAAGGAAAGATGCAGGAAAAACTCGCTTCATAATGGCTATGCGAAAATGAGAGACAGTTAGCTGACGCGCTAGATTGAAGTCGCTTTCTTTAAGCCATTTGCGGATTGTTTTGGGATGAAAATCAAAATTCAAATCTACAAATTCAACTTGTTCGGGCGTAAAGGGACTCCAATCTTGTTTGCCGAGCGCATAACGAAAAATGGCTTTGAGATTGAGTTTGTTGGCGTACTCAAGAATAAATTTTGCCGAAGGTTGCAAAATGCGCCGCACTTGACGAATTGCCAGCGGCGCATCTTTCATGTGGTGCAAAGTGCGAATCATGGTTGCACCATCGAAAAGCCCATCTACAAAAGGCAATTTATAAGCATCGGCGGCGACGTAAATATAGCGGTCGCTTTTGCCGAGTCGCTCTTGTGCCTGCTGGAGTTGAGTGCGGGAGTAATCGAGCAACACGATGCGTTCAAAGCCTTCGTAACGCGGGGTGTTACGCCCTGCGCCTGCGCCAATTTCTAAAAGCAATTTGCCGTTGGTAGGAAGCAGTCGCTTGAGGGCAATTTCTTCGGCTTTGTCTTCATAGGCGCGACCACCTTCATCCCAAAAGGATTTTTGGTAGTCGGAGCCTTCGTAGTCGCATACGGGGGGAGAATTTTGTGTCATATTTTTAGGTATCAGGTATCAGGTATCAGGTATCAGGTATCAGGTATCAGGTATCAGGTATCAG
>CAZAWS010000231.1:0-3858 GCA_964488755.1 uncultured Anaerolineaceae bacterium
CTCTGCCCTTCGGGCATCTCCCCCCAAATGGGGGAGAATTTCCCCTCTCCCGTTTTGGGAGAAGGCTAGGATGAGGGAACGCACCCCGCAATATAATGGAATCGATTGAATTTTTCGGAGCAGGGGAAATCTGCTACGTCACACCACTTCTGGGGCTGTGATGCCCAATAGCACCAACTTGTTTTTTACTTGTTTGCACCAATGAAAAGAGGTTCGCCATCATCAATGCCGCCTTTAATAATCCCATCTATGACTTTTGCGCCACTAATTAGATAATCTTGGTCTGTGATTGGTTCTATTTTTGCATCCAACAAACTTGCATCTTGGAATATATAGGCAAAAATAGCGGGGAATAAATCTTGCAAAACAACGATATCATCATATTGTTCAAATTCTTTCGTTGGCCATTTTATAGCCAAGAAGGTTCCAAATCTATCTTGAATATCCAGACGAGATATTTCTGAAATATCATAATGATCTGATGTCTCAATGCAATTTTTCGTCAGGAACCCTCCATGATCACCAGCTATGATAATAATAGAATTCGGGTCATTTTCAAGTATTACCTGAATATCGTCATTCATCTCACTATTGGCGGCTAGTAACCTTTCATTATATCGTTCAGTCTCATCAGAAAAACAGGTACCTGAGTTTTGAGAATGCTTTGGAACATCTGTGTGCATATAGATAAACTTTGGAGAATCCATATTCGTAGAAAATAGCTTGTTTTTTTCTGCAAGAAATTCCTCTCTAGGTAACTTATTAAAGCCAATATCAAATCTAAATTCCCCTGTAAAAATAGCTTGTAAAAGAATGTCTTTTGGTGCAGTTGTATATTTGGGATAGGAATAATCGTAATTTGATGTAGTGCCTCTAAAAAAGTATTCTGTTGGGAACACACCAAAAGTCTTGTACCCAAATCCTTTTAGTAAATTTTGGACAACACCATCTCCAGAAACAGCCCTTCTGCCAGCACCATAGAACTGATCTGAGGCATTTAAGACCCTGCTCATCGTACTAATAGATGGTGCTCCTATTGAATAAGTGTGAGGGTAAATTTGAAACCCAAGATTTTCCAAATACTCTTCTTGTTGTTGATTATCTATCCCATAAGCAAGCATCGTTTCATTCACAACGTAGGCATCGTATATAAGAAGGTAAATACTTGGCATATTTTCTGGTTTTCTAGAATCAACTAATGATAAGAGTTTATTATCCGTTTCAAGTGAGGTGGTTTTAAATAGTTCTTCACTTTTATTTAGAATTTGTGTAAAGCCAGAGCTTAAAAAAAAGATTACGATCAGGGTATACATGAGCTTTTCTTTGTTTAAATAGAAAAGGAGAGAACTTAGTAAAAAGACACCGAAAAATATGGCATATTGAATTTTCAAACTTCCTACTTCATGCCATGCAAATTGTCGGCTTAATGCCCCCATATTAATGATGGTAAACGTAAACGCCAAGCCCAAAAACGCCAAAATTTGACTTGAGCTTATTTTTCTGAGAAGTATTGGAATAATGAGAACAAAAAAAACTATGAACGCGGTGAAAACGAGAAGGATATATACTATATCCTCAAATGAAAGAATTTCAAGGTTGTTCAAGATATATTGCATTACTGGTGTTAGTGGAAGCAATAGAAGAATTAAATTCTTCACAGAAAAACTTTCTTCTGACGTGAGTGGAAAAGATAAAGCTTTCTTTCTGAATACGATAATAGCCAAAAAGACAATCCCTAACGCACAAGCAAGCCAAAGTGTGTATTTTCCACTCCGAGTTGCAAAGATGTTATTCACCCCTTCTGGCAGTAATTTTGAGAAAGCAAGAAAATAAAGGGTTAGAACCCACAAAGGAACAAGAATATGAGAGAAGAAACGTTCTGTTTTTCTTTCAATTGTTGAGATGGATTTGATGATTTTTTTGATATTTGCAAGCATATTTACGCTCATTGAGACTTAAGGTTTTAGACCTAAGACGTCAGCAAAAGCTTAAGGGCGAGATAAATCTCGCGTTACACCTCGTAGTACGATATTCATGTCGCCTTGCACGTTTTTTCTGAAGTCTGATGTCTTAAAAACTACATCACTTCTGGAGCTTTAATAGCCAGTAAATCTAAAGCATTTGCAAGCGTTTGTTTCGCCGCAGCTACCAGCCGCAGCCGAGCATCTCGAATTGCATCTGTCTCTGATTTTAGGACGGGGACAGCGTGGTAAAAACTGTGGAACGCGCTCGCTAAATCATAAGCATAAGTCGCCATAATCATCGGGCGATATTGATTTGCGGCATCTTCGACTACGTTGGGGAAACGCGATAATAATTCAATCAACTCCACTTCGTGCGAAGTCAACTCATAATCAAAACTTGCCGACTTGCCGCTTGCCTCTTGCTCACTTTCAAACTTCTTAAGAATACTGGAAGCCCTCACATGCGCGTTCTGGATATACGGTCCCGTGCGCCCCTCGAAGCTGAGGGCTACATCCATATCGAAAACGGTGTCGCGGCTGTTGTCTACGGCGAGCATGGCGTAGGCGAGCGCGCCCAGGCCGACTGTTTCTGCGACTTCGGCGCGTTGCTCATCGGAGAGATTTGGATTTTTCTCTTTGCTTGTCTCTGTAAAGCGGCGAATTGCTTCATCTGCCACGTCTTTGAAGATGACGACGCGCCCTTTTCGGGCAGACATGGCTCCGCCGGGCAAACTTACAAATCCGTAGCCGAGATGATAGCATTTTTCCGCTTGCTCAAATCCCCACAAGCCCAAAATGGCAAATGCCTGCATAAAGTGCAGCGACTGGCGCACATCCACAACGTAAATGGAGCGGTCTACGCCGAATTCGTTAAATTTCTTCTTTGCCAATGATAAATCTTTCGTCAAATATAAAGTCGTGCCATCGTTACGCAAAAGGACGTTGGTGCGATATTTCTCTTTTTTCAAGCCCAATTTCTCGTCAATCTTCACGATCACTGCGCCGCCTTCGGGGCGTTCATCGGTGGCAATGCCGAGATCGAGCAGTTCTTGCACAACGGCTTTCGATGGCTCATCCTCGACACTTTCGAAGAACCAAGTGTCAATGTGGATGCCGATTTGCAGCAAAATCTCTTTCAGCTCGTCCAAAGACCACTCGCGCGTCTCAAGCCAAAGGTCACGCGTGTAACGGTCTCCTGCATCCCATTTTCGATAGAGTTCACGTCTCTCCGCATCGTATTTTTCGCGCAGAATCTTCTCATCTTCCGTCTCATTTTCTTTTTCTGTGAGCATATTGGTGGCTTCAACATAGAGGTTCAGCAGCCATTGCCCGCGCTCGTGGATGCCATCTGGTTCTTGCCCTTTGTAGAATTTTTCGTAAATCCAGAGAACGGTAATCACGCCCAGACCGATGTCGCCGGGATAGGCAGCGCGGATGGTCTCGAAACCGGCAAATTCGACTAGGCGGGAGAGGGATTCGCCGAGGATGGCGTTGCGATAATGCCCGATGTGGAAGGAGTGATGGGTGTTCGGCTGCGCGTATTCGACCATGACACGCTCGTGTTTCGGCTTGCCGCGCCCAAATCGGCTTTTTTCCTGAAGAATAGCAGCGATGACGCGTTCCGCAAAATCTTCGGTGACGAAATAGAGATTGAGATAGCCCCGAACAGCCTCGACGTGGCTGATGCCTTTGGGCGTGCCGATGACTTCTTTGACGCTTTCGGCAATCTCTTGCGCCCGTTGCGGCACGATGACACGTTTGCCTGTAGCTTTAGCGGCTTTGGCTTCATTCGCCGCCGTCTGAAAAAATGACGTAGATGTGCCCCACTCCCCGTTGAAGGGAATCGGTGCCCATTTTAGCTCGGCGAGGGGGATGTCGTTTGCGGCGCAGTAGG
>CAZAWS010000232.1:0-3836 GCA_964488755.1 uncultured Anaerolineaceae bacterium
ATTCTACAGAAAATGGCGACCCCAAAAATGGGATGAAGTTCTAGGGCAAGCGCATATTACTGATACGCTTCAAAATGCCCTCGTTGGTTCGCGTGTGGGGCACGCCTATCTTTTTGCGGGACCTCGCGGTACGGGCAAAACGACTGTGGCGAGATTGCTCGCCAAAGCTGTCAACTGCCAAGCAGAAGATGCCGCTAAACGTCCCTGTGATGAGTGCGAATACTGCAAAGCCGTCAATGAAAATCGCTTCCTTGACCTCATCGAAATTGATGCCGCATCTAACAACGGCGTAGACGACGTGCGCGATTTGCGAGAGAAAATCAATTTTTCTCCTTCGCAAGGGCAATTCAAAATCTACATCATTGACGAAGTTCACATGCTCTCTACGCCCGCCTTCAATGCGCTTCTCAAAACCCTTGAAGAGCCGCCCCCGCACGCCATTTTCATTTTAGCGACCACAGAAATTCACAAAATTCCCGCAACCGTGCTGTCTCGTTGCCAACGTCACGAATTTCGGCGTGTGCCGCTTGATAGCATCATCCAGCAACTCAAAATTATTGCCGATGGCGAAAATCTCAACGTAGATGACGAAGCCGCACAGCTCATTGCACGCCAAGCCAACGGCGGGATGCGAGACGCAATCTCTCTCCTCGACCAGCTATCCTCTACAGGCGAAAAAATTACCCTCGAGCTTGCCCAAAATGTGCTCGGCACCGCCACCAACGAGACCGTCATCGAACTTATTGACGGCATCCGAGATGAAAATCCCGGCGCGGGTTTGCAGGCAATTCACCGCGCCCTCGATGCTGGCTCTGATCCTCGTCAGCTTGCCCGCCAAATAGTCGATTATCTGCGCGCCCTCATGCTCTTTCAAATGGGCAATTCGGCGCAAATTGATGCCACAGAAGATGTCAAAAAGCGCATGGATGCCCACGCCAAAAACTTCTCGGCTTCGGCTACCCTCAAAATGATGCGCGCCTTCAACTCTGCGGCGGTCGATCAGCGCGGCGGATGGCAACCCTCGCTCGGTCTCGAATTGGCGTTGGCAGATGTTTTGGAGATTACAGCGGAAACTGCGCCCGCTCCCGTTGCTCAACAGCCAGCCAAACCCAAGCAGGGTGCCGCTAAGACGCATATCGCCAGCGAACGTGACCCAGGGCTTGCTCCTGCTAAAAGAACAGCACCCCAGCCCCAAGCCAAGAGCGAAGCGGCTCCACATCCCACAGTGAGCACAGAAGAATTAGTCGGCGCGTGGACGAAAATCCGCGCTAGAGTCAAACAATCTGATAGAAATTTAGAAGCACTCTTGAACTCGTGCAAATCTTTAGAAGTGAAAGGTGACACGCTCATAATTGGCATGGCGAGCGAAGTTTTAGCATCAAAAATCGAAAAACCTGAGCAAATTGCTACCGTGCAAAAAGCAATCAGCGGTGCGCTTGGGGCAAACTTAAAAGTCAAAACAATGGTCACGACCGCCAAAGGCAAAATGCCCGATGACGTAGACCAAAACGGGTTAGTCGCCGCCGCTATACAGGCGGGTGGCGAAGTTGTAAAATAAAAAACGTAATTCGTGAAACGTAAAACGTGAAAATAAATCACGCATCACGTTTCACGAGACAAAGGAGAAAATATGGGTAAAAGAAGACGAAAAACCACATTTGGCGCACCTAGTGCCAGTGCTGGCGGACAGGCTGGGGGAATGCAACAACAACTCCTGCAAATGCAAGAGCAAATAGCCATAGCCCAAGAAGAGCTTGCGGAAGAAACGGTGACAGCCACAGCGGGCGGCGGCGCAATCAGCATCACCGTGACTGGTGACCAAAAATGTACAGACGTAAAAATTGCCCCTGACTTTTTAGAAGACATGGACGCAGAAATGCTCCAAGATATGCTCCTTTCAGCGGTCAATATGGCGCTCGATAAATCTCGTGAACTACAAGAAGAGAGAATGGGACCACTGACGAGTGGGTTGCCTTTCTAGCAGCAAGCCTGCAAGTTGCAAGAGGTAAGTGAAAACTTGCAAACTTGCTACTTGCCTCTTGCATACCTCCGATGATACTTCCTGCCCCCCTACAAAATCTAGTTAATGCTTTTGAGCGTTTGCCGGGCATCGGACCTAAATCCGCTTCTCGGCTGGCATTTTACCTTTTGCGCGATTCCAGCAATATCGGGCAAGACCTGTCTGACGCGTTGGATGGTTTCAAAGATAAACTCGCTTTTTGCGAAGAGTGTTTTAATATCACCGTTGCTGAAAAAAAACTCTGCGAAGTCTGTGAAGATGAAGAGCGTGATGCACGAATAATCTGCGTTGTCGAAGACGCTCTCGATGTTCTCAGCCTTGAACGCACGGCGGGATATAAGGGTAAGTACCATGTTCTGCATGGCGCGCTTTCTCCCATCGAAGGCGTAGGTCCCGATGATTTGAAAATCCGTCCGCTTTATGGGCGGCTAGAAGATGGGGAAGTGGAAGAAGTCATCCTCGCTACAAACCCCAGCATGGAAGGGGACGCGACTGCGCTCTATTTAAGTCAGCAATTGGCGCGTTTTGATGTCCGCGTCACGCGCATTGCTCGCGGTCTCCCCATCGGTGGGGACTTGGAGTACGCGGATCAAAATACAATTCTGCGCGCTTTATCTGGACGGCAGGAGATGGATTAGGATAGGCGGTACGCGCGTGATTTTTACTTGCGTGCCATCCATCAACATTGTCGCTGGCGTAAACATTTTTTTGCTCACGCCGCGAATCTGCTGGGGTGCGCATCCCAGCCCAAACTAGGGATGATACGGTCAGACACCCTGAAATCATGAGAAAAAAAGGTGTTAATCCAAGCAATCTCAAAATTGGTTAGCAATTGCTCTGTTTTCCTCTTGACACAAAAACGAATATGCGTATAATACTGGGGCTGGAGATAACCAGCCCGACCTAGCCAACCAAATAAGAATGGCAGATCGTTACAAGTAAATCATCTGACGTCAACAACACAAAGCATGCAGTTTTGCAGTCTGGCGAACCGATATTTGAAAGAAAATATCGGTTTTTTTAGTCTGTAAATTGCCCCTTGACAACATCAGATAGAGCGTGTAGAATATCGCTCGCTCAACTAACTAGAACTAATTAGAACCTTAACAACTGAAGAGTGATAGGAAGCAAGCAATAAAAGTTTTCCTGTCAATTCAATAAAGTAAATCCGTAACTTAACACACCTTCGGGTGTGAGTAATACAATTTTTATGCGGAGAGTTTGATCCTGGCTCAGGATGAACGCTGGCGGTGTGCCTAATACATGCAAGTCGAACGAAGAGCTTCTTTACTTCTATTCGTAGTCGTAGAGAGGATTTCTTAGTGGCGAACGGGTGAGTATCGCGTTGGTGACCTGCCCCAAAGAGAGGAACAACAGAACGAAAGATCTGCTAATACCTCATGTTGTCATGGCTTTTAGAAAACCATGTCTAAAGGAATTTATTTCACTTTGGGAGGGACCTGCGTCCCATCAGCTAGTTGGTAAGGTAACGGCTTACCAAGGCAACGACGGGTAGGGGACCTGAGAGGGTGGCCCCCCACAATGGAACTGAAACACGGTCCATACACCTACGGGTGGCAGCAGTAGGGAATATTGCACAATGGGCGAAAGCCTGATGCAGCAACGCCGCGTGTGTGATGAAGGCCTTCGGGTCGTAAAGCACTTTTTGAGAGGATGAGAAAGGACAGTACTCTCAGAATAAGTCTCGGCTAACTACGTGCCAGCAGCCGCGGTAATACGTAGGAGGCAAGCGTTATCCGGATTTACTGGGCGTAAAGCGCGTGCAGGTGGTTTGGTAAGTTGGATGTGAAATCTC
>CAZAWS010000233.1:0-3834 GCA_964488755.1 uncultured Anaerolineaceae bacterium
GATTTTTGTTGTATCAAAAAGAAACTAATCGTAGAACTAGATGGCAGTCAGCACCTTGATGCGCAAGAATATGATGAAGATAGAACAGCGTATTTAGAGTCTCGTGGTTATCGCGTAATCCGCTTTTGGAATAATGACGTGATGAATGATATTGAAGGTGTGGTTGTAGCGATAACTTATGCGTTAGAATAGCCCTCATTCGCCCCCCTGACCTTCGCTTTGCTCAGGTCGTCCCCCCATTTTGAAAAGCAAAAATGGGGGGAGATATTCAAGCCCACATAATGGCTCTACTGACAAGTTAGCGAGAAACTTGTTTTTGTGAAATGCAAATAGCAATTCAGCTAAGAAATAACGCGAAAAAAGGATATTTGTCATCAAATACTTTCGGTTAATACTGGTTTTTTTATTATAATTGCACCTGTCACGTTATTAGAAATATGATAGAATCGCGTTCGTGTATTATGATGCTTTCCTATAAAACTTTTGAGGAAATATGCTTTTAGAATATATTGCCATTGCGATTTTGTTCGTCCTTACAGCGGCTGTAGGTATTATCGCTATTTCTTTGGGTGAGTTTTTTGGACCCAAACGAAATACCGAAAGAAAATTGATGCCCTACGAATCCGGGATGGTCCCTGTTGGCAAAGGCACGCGCCGAATGCCAGTGCGCTTCTATCTTGTTGCCGTTTTATTTATCCTTTTCGACATTGAAGTTATTTTCTTTCTCCCGTGGGCAGTTTCCTTCCGTAAATATATAGAAAACGGAATGGGAACTTTTATTTTTATGGAGATGCTGGTTTTTATTGGCATTTTGCTTGTGGGTTATGTATATGCATGGAAGAAAGGAGCCTTTGAATGGGATTAGAAGACAAACTTGGAGATATGGGGATTGTAACGACAACTTTAGAAAAAGCTGTAGGCTGGGGGCGCACTCGCGCCATGTGGCCTATGCTTTTTGGTTTAGCTTGTTGCGCTATCGAAATGATGGCGGCACAAGCGGCAGACTATGATATGTCCCGCTTCGGAATGGAGCTAATGCGCCCCAGCCCGCGTCAGTCGGATTTGATGATTGTGGCAGGACGTGTGAGCCGAAAAATGGCACCCACCCTCCGTCATCTTTATGACCAGATGGCAGAACCCAAATGGGTAATTGCAATGGGTGATTGCGCATCTTCGGGCGGTGTTTTTAATAATTATGCCGTTGTTCAGGGGGTAGATGAAATTGTCCCCGTTGATATTTATATTTCAGGGTGCCCCCCACGCCCAGAAGCCTTGATTGGTGGCGTGATGGCACTTTATGAGAAAGTAGAAGCGATGAAGATTGGGAAAGCTGAGGCGTAAACCAGTAAACCAGCAGACCCCTAACGTAGCCGGTGATTAAGTAGGACGATAGCTTCATCATCGCCTGTATCGAAATCAAAGACGGAGCGGCTTGCATAAAACAAACCCGCTCTGGTTTCTATATGGCGAAGCGCATCGCCGACTCAACCGCCGCTATCATATAGCACGAAACACGAAACACACAGCAAAAGAACTATCAAATTAACGAACAACCAACAAATAAACTATGAAACTAGAAACTGTCATTCAAAGTTTAGAAAAGGATTTTGGCGCAGAAGCAAAAAAGATGTTTGGAGAAGTAGAAGTAACGCTTTCTTCCAAAAACATCATTGTTGCCGCCCAAAAACTGCGCGATGAATTTGACTTCGCTTTTCTTTCCACCATTACGGCTGTAGATTATTTCCCCGAAGAAACGCCACGTTATCATATTATTTACGTTTTGCGTTCTCTAAATGAAAATCTACAACTGACTTTGCGGGTACCTGTTGAAGGCAATAATCCCACGATCCCCACATTGACCGAAGTTTATAAAAACGCCGGTTGGCGCGAACGTGAACTTTGGGATATGTTCGGCATCAAAGTAGAAGGGCATCCCGACCTCCGCCGCATTCTCATGCCAGACGATTGGGAAGGCCATCCCCTCCGCAAAGATTATCCACTTGGTGCAGAAGAATCACAGTTCAGCTTTAATTTTGAAGAAATTGATGTTAGCAAACCACACGGGGAGTTTTAATTATGCCTACACCTTACCCGCTTCCCGAAGTTAATCTCGACCAAATCAAGCATCTCGTTTCACAACGCGCCCTTGATGGTGAAACAGTCCTCCTTAATATGGGACCTCAGCATCCTAGCACGCACGGCGTTTTGCGACTTCTGCTTGAGTTGGACGGCGAAACAATCGTCAATTGTGTCCCCGATATAGGATTTTTACACACTGGCGTTGAGAAAAATATGGAGGTCAAAACTTACCTCCAAGCCGAAGTAATGTCAGACCGATTGGATTATCTGAACACAGTCGGCAATAACTTAGCTTACTGTCTAACAGTAGAAAAAATGTTAGATTTGGACGTTCCGCCTCGCGCGCAGGCCCTTCGCGTGATACTCGCCGAATTACAGCGGATTGCCTCGCACTTGGTTTGGCTCGGCACTTCCTCGTTAGACGTTGCCGCTATGTCTGTGTTTCTCTACGCGTTTCGTGAGCGTGAGATTATCCTCGACATCCTCGAACTCGTCTCAGGCCAACGAATGATGACCACCTATATCCGCCCCGGTGGCGTATGGCGCGATGTCCCTGTAGAATTTGATGCACTTGTTCGCAATGTTTTGGACACTTTCCCCAAACGCATTGACGAATACGAAGATTTGCTCACCAGAAACCCACTCTTCCTTGACCGAACGATGGGCATTGGCAAAATTTCCGCTTCGGAGGCAATCCAGTGGGGGATGTCGGGTGCCTCCCTTCGGGGCTCCGGTCCAGATTGGGACTTGCGTAAGAAACGCCCCTACAGCGGTTATGAGCAGTACGATTTTGAAGTCCCTACGGATGATGCAGGCGATGTCTACGCTCGTTACCTCGTCCGCGTTAGAGAAATGCGCGAATCGCTCAAAATTATCAAACAGGCATTAGACACCTTGCCTATGGGGCTTGTTCGTTCAAATAATAGAAAAATTGTCCCACCCCCACGCTCAGAAATTGGGACAAGCATGGAAGCCCTCATTCACCATTTCAAATTATGGACAGATGGTTTCGATGTGCCAAAAGGGAGCGTTTACGCCGCGGTCGAATCGCCGCGTGGAGAGTTGGGCGTTTATATTGAAAGTGACGGCGGTTCCAAACCTTATCGTATTCACTGGCGTACACCTTCCTTTAATAACCTGGAAGCTCTGCCCGATATGACTAAAGGTTTGTTGATTGCCGACTTAGTTGCAATTATTGGAAGTATAGATATTGTTTTGGGAGATGTGGATCGATGAGCTTAGTAGAAAAATATCCACAAGAAGTTGAGAAGATTCTGGCAAAATATCCGCCGGAACATAAGCGTTCGGCAGTGATGGCATTGCTTTATATGGCGCAACGCGAAGAAGGCTATGTTAGCAAAGCAGATAAAGCCGATATTGCCCAAATTTTAGACATGACCACCACCGAAGTTTCTTCTATCGTTGGTTTTTATAGCCTTTTCCATGATGAAAAAGCCGGTCAATATCGCTTTCAAGTCTGCACCGACATCGGTTGTGCTCTTCGTGGCGCAGACCAATATCTCGCCGACTTATGCGAAAAGCTCGAGGTAAAACCAGGCGAAACCACCGCAGATGGCTTAATCACCATCGAAGAAGTGAAATGTTTGGCGGCTTGTGATAAAGCACCTATGTTCCAAGTGCAAAGTGGCAAGGGAATTGAATATCACGAGAAGATGACAGTTGAGACGACTTTAGATTTGATTGCTGAGCTTCGCAAAGATGCGCAGGAGGCAAAATAATGGAATATATGCTTCT
>CAZAWS010000234.1:0-3812 GCA_964488755.1 uncultured Anaerolineaceae bacterium
TCTCTAAATTAACTATTTTTTCCTTTCTTATAGCAATCTTGCTCATTGGGCAAGCGTGTACTCTTTCACTTTTTGATAACCCTTTGGGGGAAGGCGCAAACGCGTCCGCCACACAAGCGGCTGACGACGCCTCAGCAAGCCAGACACAAGTTCCATCCGCTGAAACGCGGTTCACCGTTCACATCCCCACCCCACTCAAGGATGGAGATGTGCTCGCGATCAGCATCCTGGATGAAGTCACAGGGCTTGCATTTAACGCCGAGAATCATCCCCTCCAAGCTGTAGATGCACAAACTTATACCATTTCTTTGCCACTGCCACTTAATGCGCTTATCAAATATCGCTATATCATTGTGGGGGGCACTCGTACTCAAGAAAGCACTAGCGATAATTTTCCTGTGCGTTACCGCCTTTATAAAGTAGCGGGAGTTGGCGAAATTGATGACGCTGTTAGCAGTTGGACGGGGCAAAATTTTGCGGGAGCAACTGGAGATATTCAGGGGATTGCGATTGATTCTGTAAGTAATTTGCCGATTCCCAACTTGATGATTAACGTAAGCGGCGTTCAAACGCTTACAGATTCTGCGGGAGCATTCGCACTAAAAGGCGTTCTGCCGGGATTGCACCGTCTTACCGCTTATTCGCTTGATGGCGCGTATCTTTTTTTTCAGCAGGGCGCACAAGTAGAAGCCAATTTAATTACACCTGTTCAAGTTCACGTTAGACCTGCTCAAATGGTTAACGTTACTTTCATTGCCGAATTACCAAGCAATACGGTTGCCGGCGCGCCCGTGCATTTTGCTGGAAATTTGCTTCAATTGGGCAATACTTTCGGCGATTTGGGCGGTGGGATGAGTGTCCTTACCTCCCAAATGCCGACCCTTTCTCTGGCGGGAGATGGCACACAGCGCATTACCCTGCAATTGCCCGTTGGCACAGATTTGCGCTATAAATACACGCTTGGTGATGGTTTCTGGAATGCCGAGCACAAAAGCGATGGGACACATAATACACGGCATTTGATAGTTCCCGAAACAGATATTACCGTTAATGACAAAGTTGAAACTTGGAAAGCAGGTGCGTCATCTGCCATTGCTTTCGACCTTAACGTCCCTGCAAACACGCCTGCTGGAGATGTGATTTATATTCAATTTTCTCCTCACGAGTGGACACCGCCTATCCCGATGTGGTCTATGGGCAATAATCATTGGACATATAAACTTTATGGTCCTTTTGACACGATAAAACACTTTGGCTACAGATATTGCAGAAATGCCCAATGTGGTAGCGCAGATGATTTTACGACCAAAGGCAATACGTCTATAGGAAAACAAATAACTGCCAGCATCCTCCCGCAATCTCACCGTGATGAGGTAAAAAAATGGGCTTGGCTTGAAGATGCCGATTATACGCTTGTTGCCGCACCCATCCAAGCCCGTAACGAAGCCTTTATTGCGGGCGTTGAGTTCCAATCTAATTACGCTCCAAGCTGGATGAGTTTCACCTCCCAAGCCATGCAAAATATACAAGGGCTTCACGCCAACTGGGCTGTAATTACCCCAACTTGGACATTCTCCCGTACACAGCCTCTTGTTTTTAATGCCCAACCTGTTCAAGACCCTCTCTGGGGTGATACAAGACTGATGATAAGCCAAGCTCGCGCGCTGAACTTAAACACCGCTATCTTCCCCACACCCGATTTTCTCACTCCCGCCGATGATTGGTGGATTAATGCACCACGAGATTTCGATTGGTGGAATAATTGGTTTGCCGAGTACCGCCAGTTTGCATTGCACCACGCTGATATAGCCGCTCAAAACGATGCTCAAGCCTTAATTCTCGGTGGCGATTGGCTTGCCCCGGCTATGCAAAACGGGATGCTGTCTAACGGACAACCCTCTGGCGTTCCCGCCGATGCAGAATTCCGCTGGAACGCGATCGTCACAGATATACGCGCCCATTACAGCGGAGAAATTTGGTGGGCTATGCCCTACGCGCCCGGCAGTCTAGCGACTGCGCCCTCTTTTATCAATAATGTAGATAGCGTCTACCTACTCTGGGATGCCCCGCTCAGCCACACAAACCCCGCCGATAAAACCGCGATGCTCACGGAAGCACTACGGTTAATTGATACAGAAATTGCGCCCTACCAAAACAGTATTGCGAAGAAAATCATTCTTGGTTTAGCCGTTCCTTCGGCAACAGGCGCAGAAAATGCTTGTATTTCAAATTCCTTGAGCGGATGTTTAGATTGGCAAGAACTCAATCGCCCCAGTGCCGATATTCCCTCTGTTAAACTTAACCTACAAGCACAAAATAATGTATACGAAATAATGCTAAATGCCATCAATAGCCGTGCATCAATTAGCGGTATCATTAGCCGAGGCTATTATCCACCTGTTATGCTCCAAGATAAATCTGCTTCAATTCACGGCAAAATAACCGCAGATTTACTCTGGTATTGGTATCCGCGATTGCTAGGCAGAACGCAATAACGTCTATCAAAACTAGCTGGCTATCTCCCCCTGCTAGGGAGCAGGCTCTGACGTACTCGTAGGTGTATTTGAAGGCGTTGGCGATGGCGTTAACCACGGATAATAAAACAACAAAGAAGCCGAAGGCTCTGCGCTTTGATCACCAATCGTGCCGCCAACCCAATACTTATTTCCATCTGCCGCAATCACCTGAGCAAAAATCCAATCATATTGCGGGTTTTTATTCATAACACCCGTTAACGTAAAAACAGACCCACTTTCCTCAATGAGTCCCCCTATCGCTTTACTCGGAATAGAACGCAACTTCACGCCATTAGGGCGTATAACAATCACCTCAAGCCCTACCAAATCACTAAACTTTTTAAAGGTTCCCCCGCCACCGCCATCCATTTTAATAACAGTGCCTTTTTTCCAGTCAGGCCACACTGTTACCATACGCGGCGTTGGCGTAAGGCTCTGCGTTGGGGTTGCCGTATCGCGGATATAAATATAAGTCGTTGCAGTCGCCTCCAAAGTCATTGTTGGCAAAAGCACCACTGGCTCAACGGTCTCCCTTGCCGAACGCATAGCAGCTTCCGTTTGCAATGCCGCGGCTTCTTGTGTGCTAGCAACAACGGTATAAATAAACCCTGGGGGTTGTGTTGGCTGTCCAGAACACGCCGCTAAAAAGAACGCCAAAAAGGGGATTATAAATTTCATCTTCATCATCGAACTCCAAAAATCAAAGCATCCCCGCCGAGTATTTGTCAGCAAATAAACTCGGCGTGCCTCCCGTATGCCAGAACAAAATCTTCTCATCTGGCTTAAAAAATCCCTTTCGGATTAAATCAATCATACCACCCGCGGCGCGCCCCGTGTATACGGGGTCAAGAAGCAAGCCTTCATATTTAGCGAAGATTTGGACGGCCTCGCGTTCCAGATTAGTGAGGACGCCATACCCCGCCTGACAATAGGAATCATCAGCAAAAACGACCGCGTTTTCAACTCGCTTGCCCTCCCCTAAGAGATTCGCGGTCTCAAACGCGAGTGCCCCCACATGCTTCTTCAGCCATTCTTCATCTTCATCAATGCTAATGCCCAAAATCTTCCCCTCGAAATCAAAAAGCTCTTTTCCCGCCGTCAGCCCCGCGTGCGTGCCACCGGATGAAGTTGCAAAAACAATCCAATCAAAATCTGGAGATTGCTTCATCAGCTCTTCCATCGCAAAAACGTAGCCTAGCGCACCTATTGGGCTGGAGCCACCGTAAGGGACGAGATAGGGAATCCCGCCATCGGACAGATTCTGCTCGTAGGTGGCACGCAAGATTCGGTCACGGT
>CAZAWS010000235.1:0-3791 GCA_964488755.1 uncultured Anaerolineaceae bacterium
CCGAAGGGCAGAGAGGGCGGCGTAAAATTAACCAACAATTCTTTAGTGCTCCCTCGCGTAAGCCCCTCTTCACAAATCCCTAAAAAGCAGTAAAATGGGGCGAATCTAACGGAGAAATTATGGACACATCTACGCGCTTCTTGCACGCAACAGAAATGGGAGTAGGAGCTTGGGCTTGGGGCGATCGTATTATTTGGAATTACGGGGGCAGTTATTCAGACGAAGATATACGCGGCGCATTTGATATATCACTTGAAAAAAGTGTGCACCTTGTAGACACCGCCGAAGTATATGGGCGAGGACGTTCAGAAAGACTCATTGGCGAATTTCTTAAAACCACAGACAACCCAGTTCTCCTCGCCACAAAATTTATGCCCTACCCGTGGCGTTTCCGCAAAAAAGCACTTTTACGCGCCCTGCGTCATAGCCTTGAAAGATTAGATGTTAGATCAGTCGATCTTTATCAAATACACTGGCACATCCCGCCCCGCTCCATAGAAACGTGGATGGACGAACTCGCCATTGCCGTTCAAGAGGAGCTAACGCGCACAGTTGGCGTTTCTAATTATTCTGAAAGCCAAATGCTCCAAGCCTACTCCGCCTTAGCGCGGCACGAAATCCCCTTAGCATCTAATCAAGTGGAATATCATCTCTTAAATCGACGCGCAGAAACAAGCGGATTACTTGCCCGATGCCGCGAACTGGACATTCGACTTATTGCGTATTCGCCCCTGGCTATGGGCTTGCTGACCGGTAAATACACAGTTGATTCGCCCCCACCGGGGATGCGCGGAAGAAAAGCCGCGCGCATTTTGCCCAAACTCCCTGCCTTGTTGAGGCTAATGACCCAAATAGGACAAGACCAAGGGGGCAAAACAAATGCACAAGTGGCACTTAATTGGCTCATTTGCAAAGGGGCAATGCCCATTCCCGGCGCGAAAAATGCAAAACAAGCCGAAGCCAACGCAGGTGCACTCGGCTGGAAACTAACAGAAGACCAAGTAGCCGCATTAGATGAAGCCAGCGCAGAATTTAGCGAAAAATAGCCTGAGACCCGCATCTGCTCTTTAAAGGGGAGCAAGCCCAAAACACGTACTGAGCCACGTCGAAGGACGCGGTAACTGGTCGTCTAGCCGCTATCCTCAGCGGCGGGTAAGGGCTAAAGCCACTTACTACGAGGGGAAATGTGACCAATTACAATACGCGCACGGCTGTCTCGTATCCAATTTTATTTTCTTAATCTTCTCTAATTGGACAAAAACCCTGTAACATGGCAGAATCCCCCTCTAAAATTATTTGATTAAATAGGAGAAAATATGAGCAAACGTCAAGAAATTCGTCAACGCCGAGAAAAAGAGAAAAAACAACGCAAGATGATTACGCTTGGTGCAATTATTATTGGAGCTGGTTTAATTTTGGCTGTAATGATTTACTCAAATGCGCCACAAAGTATCGCCTTTGATACGCGCTATATGGCAAATGATAATGCTATGGGCGACCCAAATGCGCCTGTTAAGATTGTTGAATTTTCTGACTATCATTGTGGACATTGCGGAGATTTTGCTTTGAATACAGAGCCTATTTTAGAAGAAGAGTATATTAAAACAGGAGACGTTTATTTCGTTTACAGAACAGCGGGCGGGATGATTGGTGGTGATGAATCTCTGCTTGCCTCTGAGGCATCTTATTGTGCTGGGGAACAAAATAAGTTTTGGGAAATGCACGATATTATTTTTTCAAACCAGACCTCGCATTTTGATGAAGGAACGGTGGCTGAATGGGCTAAAACCGCTGGCATAGAAATGACTGCCTATGACGCTTGCATGTCTGCCAACAAATATCTTGAGCGCGCCAAACAAGATGAAGCAGATGCGAAGTCTGCTGGCGTTTCAGGAACTCCTTCTTTCATTATTTCTTATGTCGTAGATGGAGAAGTAGTAGAGCAAATGTTACCGGGTAATTATCCTATTGAGGCTTTTCGTCAGGTAATTGATGAGAGCTTGGCGGCAAGTGGAAATTAAAGCATCATTTTAAAATAAAAGCAAAGCCCTCCTTTTCCTTCAGAAAAGGAGGACTTTGCTTTTAAAGATTGGTTGCTTAGGAGTGAGAATCAAATAACTTGTACATTTAGATTATGCTTTACTCAATCTATACCATTCTAAATCTATAAGTGTAATTGGTCACACTCCCCCATTAAAATATCGCTCCCGCCGCCGTCCTCGGCGGCGGTCTTCTCATATAACCGCCGCTGGGGACAGCGGCTAGAAATGTGCAAGTTTTGCCTGTTTAGAATCATTCGCTTGCCGTATAATCTTCGGAGCATAGTTCTATGTTGCAAGAGTGCGGTATATCATCTGGTTAGCTGCCCGTTTAGTAACGAAGTAAAAAAGAGAAATTATGAAAATTTCATTTAAAAATGATTATTCTGAAGGCTGTCACCCTCGAATACTGGAAGCCTTAACAAAATCTAATTTTGACCAGCAAGACGGCTATGGATTAGACGATTATTGTCAAAACGCAAAGAATATCATATTGCAAAAAATTCATTCACCTCAATCAAAAGTATACTTCGTCAGTGGTGGTACACAAGCCAATCTTGTTATCATTTCAGCCTTCTTAAGACCACACGAAAGCGTAGTTTCAGCAAGCACCGGACATATTTTCGATAATGAAACTGGGGCAATAGAAGCAACAGGACATAAAATCAATTCTATAAAAACCATAAATGGAAAACTAGGTCCTAATCATGTCCAACAAGTGATTGATGCACATCCGATAAAACCGCATCAATTAAAACAAAAGATGGTATACATCTCTAATTCAACTGAAATAGGGACAATTTATTCTAAGAAAGAATTACTGGAATTATGGCAATTTTGCCAGTCAAACAATCTATACTTATACATGGATGGGGCTAGATTAGGGCAAGCTCTATCGGCTGAAAACAATGATTTAAGTTTGAGAGAGATTGCTAAATATACAGATGTCTTTTATCTGGGCGGGACAAAAAATGGAGCCTTAATTGGAGAAGCAATTGTAATCAATAACCCAAAGTTACAAGAAGATTTTGAATATCATTTGAAACAGAAAGGCGCGATGCTTTCAAAAGGCAGGCTTTTGGGAATTCAATTTCAGGAATTATTAAAAGACGATTTATATATCGAGCTTGCTCAATATGCTAATATGCAAGCCATGAGCATCAAACATGCTTTTGAAGAAACGGGTTGCGGCTGGTGGGCAGAAACCTATACCAATCAAATTTTTCCTATTTTGGAAAATGAAAAAATTGACCGGTTACTCCAAAAGTTCGATTTTTACATTTGGAGAAGAATCGATAATAATCACTCCGCCATCCGCATTATTACTTCTTGGGCAACCAAAGAAGAACATGTAAAAATGTTTAATGAAGAAATCAAAAAAGTGTTTTCTATGTAAAAACAAGTAAGTTTTCAGTTACTTGGTAGCCAACCCAGCGTTAAGCTCCCCCGCCTTCGGCTCAGGGTATGCGGCGCGATTTTTGGTCAGTTTTTTCAGAGTGACATTGGGTTGCGTTTGGTAAATCGGCGAGCAACTTACGCCACCGTTAGCCCGTAAACTTGAATTTGAAAAGCCCCATGATGATTGCTTTGAAGAAAAACTAAAAAATCCCCAATTTGTCAAGAAATTGGGGATTTTATTGGACGGAAACTTGCTTTTCTATTTTGCCTTAATCATGATGCTTTTTGGTTTCACAGCCTCTGCTTTTGGCAAAGTGATTGTCAGAATACCATTTTCAAAAAGAGCTTCAACCT
>CAZAWS010000236.1:0-3790 GCA_964488755.1 uncultured Anaerolineaceae bacterium
TTTTTCGCGCCCGCTATCTTTTTCGCGCCGTGTCACCTGATATTTAATTTCATCCCAAATCGGATATAGCGGATATAAATCAATCCTATACCCCTTCCCCGCAACATCTTGCATTAATTTTGCCGCGTGGCGCAAATTTTCACGGTCATAATTAAGGGGCAAAGCAAGAAGCTCTTCAAAAGCAGGGCTAAATTTTCTCGGATGAATTTCTTTATAAAAACTATGCTCTACTTGCCAAGCATCCAACTCACCATAAACAGAGAAAGCGGTCAAAGTTCCTTGTTTAAGGTGGTGTACCTCGTGAACCAATAAACTTAATAATTTTGGGTCATCTAAATCGGTGTCGGTTGAATAATAGTGCGTATTCAAAGTAATACGCTTAAATAAAAACCATCGCGCCCCAGTGCTTTCTGAATACTTCTTAAAATTCAACTTCACATTATATTGCAGAATATAATCTACAGATTCTTTTCCTAAATCCCCTTTTTCTGCCAATTTTTTGAGAAGAGCACTTTCCCATGCTTGATTTGCCATTTTGATAGACCTTGAGAGTTCATTCGATTAGAATTAGAGTATAACGTGAAAATGTGAAGACGTGAAACGCAAAAACTTGAGCCACAATATCCACAAAGGGGTAGTGGTTCTAAAGTTAGTTATGAGTGTAGAAGCGGAGTCCAAAGTCTCCAGACTTTGGCTTTTTGCTAAAAAAACCGAAATCGGGAGATTTCGGACTCCAAGCTATCGCTTACCTAAAGACCACTACCCACAAAGGAAAGCCCATGCGAAAAATCGCAATTATTGGCATCGGACAAACAAAAATAGACGAACACTGGAATCTCTCTATCCGCGAATTGGCAGGGGAAGCAATTTTTGCCGCACAAAAAGATGCAGGGCGCAAAAACTTTGATGCGCTCTTCGTTGGCAATATGCTCTCAGGATTAATAGACCAGCAGAACAACCTTGGCGCCGTAGTCGCCGACTGGGTTGGACATAAGAATGAAGCAGTCAAAATAGAATCCGCTTGCTCTTCGGGCGCATCCGCTTTTAGGGCAGGGATTATGGCTGTTGCCTCCGGTGAAATCGATTCTGCGATGGTAGTTGGGGTAGAGAAAATGACTGATGCCGCGCCTACCGATATTACCTCCGCATTGGCTACCGCGGCAGATTCAGATTGGGAACTTGAGCAAGGCGTTTCTTTTGTGGGATTAAATGCGCTCATTATGCGCCGTTATATGTACGAGTACGGCTGGAAACATGAAGATTTTGCGCCTTTTTCACTTAATTCCCATGCTAATGCCGCGCATAATCCGCACGCCCGCTTGCCTTTTGCGATTAGCGAAAAACAATATAAAAACTCAGCCATGATTGCCGCACCAATTAACTTAATGGATGCTTCACCCACTGGCGATGGTGCGGCAAGTGCTTTAATTGTGCCTTTAGAGAGCGTTCGCAATAATAAACGCGCGGTAGAAATTATAGGAAGTGGTGCAGCCACCGATACGCTTAGCGTCCACTCACGAAAGATGCCGCTGTTTTTGCAAGCCGCATACCTTTCAGCTAAATACGCTTATGCACAAGCAGTAATTACATCCGAAGATATAGATTTCTTTGAGCTACACGATGCCTTTTCGATTATGGCAGCACTCTCGCTTGAAGCCTGCGGTTTTGCAGAAAAAGGTCAGGGACCGCGACTCGGTTTGAGCGGGGCAATCAAGTTGAAACACGGAGGAATCCCGATTTGTACACGGGGCGGGCTGAAAGCGCGCGGGCATCCCGTTGGAGCAACGGGCATGTACCAGATAGTCGAATCCGTCCAACAATTGCGTGGGGAATGTGGCGAAACGCAAGTTCAGGATGCAAAAATCGGGATGGCACAAAATATAGGCGGTTCTGGAGCAAGTGTTATTACGCATATCCTTAAAATTTCATAACAGTTATTGAAACTACGTTTAAATTCATCTATACTGTTAGTGTAAATAAAAGAGGAGGTTGCCAGTGGCGAATAAAAGGTTTGAGCAAAGAAAAGATTTTTCTTATTATATGCAATTATCTGATGCGACAACTAGAGAATTGATTGGGCACTTAGCCGATATTAGCACGGATGGGTTTAAGTTGGATAGCGTTTCCCCAATTCCGATTGATAAAGAATTTCGTTTTCATCTTGAGTTAACGCCAGATGTGGCAGAGAAACCTTTTATGGTTTTTAGTGCACAGAGTAAATGGTCGCAGGCTGACCCCATTGACCCCTTTGTTTATAATACTGGTTTTCATTTGATTAAAATGCACCTTGCAGATCGTAAAATTTTCAATCGTGTTCGGCAAATATACGGAAAAAAACAACAAAGAGGAGGCGGGACGGGTCCGCTCTCGCACCGTAGTCATCAATGGTTATAATAAAAAGATTCAACGTGAATTAACATGATAATTCATGCCCGAACCGATGATTGAAATCATCGGCTGAAACAGAAAGTGCGATAAATCGCACTAAAACTCGCGCAATAAAACCCGTTTCAACGGGTTTTACATATCAGCCTTATGTTTTCAACATAAGGCAATTGGTAGCAATCACGCCAATTCACGTTAAACCAGAAAGATTCAAGAAGAATTATAAAAAAAGCCCCTTTTTTGAGGGCTTTTTTTGTTGCTATCATCTAAAAAGTAACCTACAATTGAGGGATGCTTAAATCTATACTTCGTGCGCTAATTCGTGCTCTACTTCGGCTGGTTGTCAAAGTAGAGATTAAAAATATAGAAAATCTTCGTGAAACAGGGAGCTATATTTTCGCGAGCAATCATCTGGGACTTTTAGACGCACTGCTCCCTTTTTATACGCTTGAACGTTGGGACTTTTTTATCCCCGTTGCCGAAAAATGGGGAGAAAATGCCTTTTTACGCTGGGCAGGAAAATATCTCAATTTGATTTTTATTGACCGCTATAATCCCGATATTAGTGCCTTGCGTAAAATTTTACACCGCATGGATAAGGGTGAGGTTCTCATCATTGCACCAGAGGGAACACGTAGCAAAACTGAAGCAATGGCAGAGGGAAAACTAGGTGTGGGCTATTTAGCGGCAAAATCGCAGTTTCCCGTTATCCCCGTTGCTATCGCCGGCACAGAAGACCGTGTTTTCTTTAGCAATCTAAAGCGATTTAAGCGCACCACAGTTACAGCGTCTATTGGCGAGGCATTTACCTTACCTCCCCTGCCACGCAAAAATAGGGATGAGATATTACAAGAGTATACCGATGAGATTATGTGCCAAATTGCGGTTATGTTACCCGAAAAATACAGAGGGGTTTATGCGGAGCATCCGAAGTTATTGGCATTATTGGCGGAGAAGTAAATCCACAAAGGAACACAAAGAAGTACGAAAAGGGTTTACACCGCAAAGCGGTGTAAACCCTTTTTCTGCGAAGTCTACTACTATCGTATTGCTTTTATCGAAGTGTCTTAAGCTAACTCTTCAAACTCACCGTCTAAATGCAAATAATAAAGTTCTACATCCATATTGGGGTATATAGTTTTCAACCTGTCTCTAGCGGCTTCCAAGTCGGCTTTATGACGAGCGTAATTTCCTTCCGCACCATACGCACCACAATCTTCGTGATTAATCAAAATCACTTGCTCAACATCGTGCAACTCCTCCGAAACCTCGATTTGCTTCAAAACATACTCAAAATCAAAAACCCCTCCGGCCAAAGAAACACGGTCGTAATTGAAATGCCCTAAATTTTTATGAAGCCACGGGTCGAGATAATGTTGAAAACGAAAATCTATGCAATGCACAA
>CAZAWS010000237.1:0-3775 GCA_964488755.1 uncultured Anaerolineaceae bacterium
AGCGAAAGGTCAGGCATTGTCCTGAATTCACTCTGCACTATCGCAAGGCACAAACCCCTTTTCACTAATAATTGTTTCTTCTTTGTCCATCACATAGACTAAACGCACTTCTAGGTGTGTATCTGTGGTGCATCCTAAAACAATGACATCCACGCCATTAGGAAAAGTGGCGGGCATATCTTTGACGGGGAAGACCATATCCATTCTTTTATCTTTGATGAGAATAAATCCCATGCGTGAAAAATCTTGTGCATCATAGGCGGGCCAAGGGTTTGCAGAGATCATCCCATCGTTGCGATAATAGTAGCGCGGGTAGAGTAATCGCCCCATGATGATTTTGGCATTTGCTTGCTCGGCAAAGGTAGAGATTTCTGTACTATAAGGCACGATTGCTGTCAAAAGTTCTTCTTCGGTGAGCGAGGGGGAATGCGCGGGGATATTTTTTTCTAAGAGAATGGGAGAAAAGCCAATGATGAGAAAGAGAATAGATGTAAAGAAGAGTTTTTTATAATTATATTGGCTTTTATTAAGAAGGTAAGGGCTAAAGTCCTTACTACGAGGAGTGGACATACTCAAAAGGGAAGCAAGAATAATGACGAGTTCTATAAAGCCAATGCCAAAATAGAAATAGGCAACCCAATCGCCGGGGAAGTCGTACCGCCAACCAGAGAAGCGGGCGATGCCATTGGAGAGGGCATAACCGAGATTGATAGCCAGCGGCACTAAGCCCGCCCATTTTAGTTTTTTCCATGCCGCGCCAATTCCTAGGGCAATAACGGCGAGATAAAAAATCAGTAAAAGTTGATTGGCGAGGCTGATATGCCCATCCCAGCTTGTCCAGTAGATATTAATGGGTTCTTGAAAACCATAAAAGGGTTCTATATGCGGGAGGGCGTTTAATCCGTTAATTTCTGTAGATAAAAAGTGCGTAGCGATAAAATGACTAACATAAAGGGGGTTTTCAAGTGCAAAATCGAGAACGGAATTAGAAACGCTTTCGTTTTCGTAGTCGAAATCTAGCGATAAATTATCTGTTTTTCTGTATTGGCTGGCTAAAACTGAGAGTTGTTTGGGGTCGTCAAAGGTAAATTTTCCCGTCAGTTTGGCGTTGCGCGTTAGCCATGGAGAGACGACAAGGACTAATCCAAAAATAAAGATGAGGCTGAGTTTTATCCATTTTTTCCAATTGGGGAAATAAGCCAAAAAACTGAGAAGGAAGATAAAGGGCAGAATCAGCATGGTTTGCGTACGGAGGAGGAGTAGCATCCCAAAGATGCCACCAGCGATGAAGGGAAGCCCTTCGTCTGCGCTCTTTCCTTTGGTCATTGCTCCGCTCAGGGACTGGCTTTGTTTCAGCCAGTAAATGATGACTAGGGCAACCAAGCCCAAAACAAGGGCGGTCGGGAGATCTGTCAGCGTCATCCGAGAATTGGAAACGCGCGTCTGTGATGAGACGAGAAGATTCGTCCACTCGCGGAATATCCCCAGAAAAGCGACAACGATGCCCGCTTCCCTGCTGTGGAGCGTCTTTCCAAGAAAATAAAGGAGAACGGGGAAGAGGGCATAAAAAATGGTTTGCCCAAGCATGATGTGATCGTAATTATTGATGCCAACGAGGGCGCGCAATCCAGTTAGAAAGACGATATAGAGCGGGCGGGGCGGAATTTGGGTGATAAAGCCCTGACCGAGCAAAAGCCCTTGTGAGAGATAGTCGTAAAAACCTGCGTCTGAGTAAGGGAGCGATTTGCCGAGCGGATAGGCGAAGGGGGCGTAGAAGCTGTTTTTTAACACTTCCATTGGCACGCTCCACCAAATAAGAATGGCGATGCCCCAGATGAGGAGGGGAATGAAGATGTTGCCGAGTTTTGCAGTTTTTTTGTGGCGAGAGAAAAGAAGTGTGAGAAAACCAAGCGTAAGGGCGAGAATAAATTGCCAGCCTTGAATGGCGATGCCGGGTTCTGACCAATAGGCTGTGTCGGGAATTAACCCAATGCGAGAGATGGCGACAAAAGCGAAGAGAGCGAGGAGAATGGCAAAAATAATTAGTGCAATTTTATCCACAGATACTTCGTCTCGGCTCAGTACAGATTTTTTTGTTGTATTGCGAAGGTAGAGTAGCCAAAAAGAAAGTTGAAAGCCCAAAATGATCATATAAAAAGCAAGCGGGGCGGCACGCAAATAGTGCGGGAGATATTTTGCAGGGTCGTAATAACGTAAGAAGAAAAGGATAATTGAAGAAAAAAGAGCAAGAAAAAAAGAAAACCAATTTAATAGGCTATAGGCTTTGGGATATTTTTGAGGGTTGAGGTATGCTCTAAAATTTTCGTTCCTTTTTGTGAGAAATAATAGCCCCAAAAAGAAGAGGCTGGCAGAGAGAAGGATAATTGCCATTAGCAAACGAGACGTTGAAAGCCCTAAAATAAGTGTGTTGGTAGAATCTGTAGGAATGTTAAGGAGCTTAAATAACGCAAAGCCTCCTTCGAGGGAGGCGATGAGAAAGAAAAATTGCCAATATCTTAGTCTTTTTGTGGGGGACATATAAAGAAAACCGCCAAGACGCGGAGTTCGCTAAGATTTAAAAAACTTGGCGTTCTCTGTATCTTGGCGGTTCCGTGTTGAAACTACCTAAAACTGAAACCCTGTTCGAGCAGGAACAATTTTATAAGAAAAACCATCAATAAATTCAAGCAGCTTGTCTTGTAAAACGCTCCACTCAACCGTATCTAACATGCGTTGAGCATCTTCAATATCTACGGCAATCATCCCAACCTGAATTTGGGGATAATCGCCATAAACTGTTGCCCAAGCATCAAGGGGATGAAAGCCAAGCTTTTGAACGCCAGGGATAAATTCATTAATAATGAACTCGAAGTATTTCTGCTCGTTTTCTTGAGAAATATCCCAAGTCATTATGATTTTTACAGCCATAAATTTGTTCCTGTTTTTACTGAGCTTTGAGAACGACTACACGCGCATCCTCTGACAGGTTTCCCGATTTGATTTTGAGAGATTCTTCAGCCTCTACCGACCCCATCCCCATTTCTTTGATAAATTTATCTAAAGAATCAAGGGGCAATTTCCCCTCAGGAGTAGCATAATTCATAGGAATAACGATGCTAGGAGATAAAACCCCAACTACTTCAGCGGCTTTTGCCGCGTTCAAGCCCTCGCCTCCGCCAATGGGCACAAGAACGATATTGACCTCGCCTAAAGCATCCACTTGTGAGCGGCTGGGCACAGCGCGCAAATCGCCGAGGTGAGCAATTGTGATGCCGTCATAATCAAAAACATATAGCGTATTGCGGGGCTGGTCATCTTGCGATTTTCCGTTTGTTTGCACCCCCGTTATAAAAACGCCACCGATTTCATATTCGCCAGGTCCGTTGAGTAAATGTTTATAGCCTTTCACTCCATCTACAAAATTATGTCCGGGGTCTTCATGGCTCACCGACACAATATCTGATTTGAGTTTTAAAGCATCATAGCCAACGACTTTGTGGTCGAAGGGGTCAGTAACAACAGAGGCTAAACCGCGCTCTGCTAATCTAAAACAAGATTGTCCGTACCAAGTAATTTCCATAGTTGTTCCTCCACGCCCTATTATACCTGTATTTTTTAGGATGGAGAAAAGGCGATTCGCGCGCGTTTTTAGCTTGCTGGCTGCTCCTCAACACCTGTGCGAAGATGAGCATAAATCTGCCCGAAAAAGGCACCCAAGCTGTAATTGGTCACCCCCTCCGCTCTAGCCGCTGTCCCCAGCGGCGGTTATATGAGA
>CAZAWS010000238.1:0-3774 GCA_964488755.1 uncultured Anaerolineaceae bacterium
TACGAAGTCCGTTTTTTTTATATATTCCGTGCGTTTTCTGCTAAATCTGCCCACTCGGCTTGGATTGGGGCATCGCCCAAGCCTTTTTTGATTTTTTGGAGCATCTTCTCTAGCTTGGCACGCGGTTGAGAAGTATTTCTTCCTAGCAATTTTAGGGCAACAATATAAAATTTTATGGCGCGGAAGTTAAACCAAAAGTAGGGGGAGTCTTCAAATTTCTTGAAATAATCTTCAAAAAGAAGAACTGATTTCTCTAAGTCTCCACGATGCAAATATGAGAACGCACGCAAATAGGCAATCCAAGAAATAGCGTCTGGATGGGTGCGTTCAACAAGTTCTTTTTCGATAAGATGGGTGTTTTCTTCAAATTTCTCATAATCACCTGCACGAACAAAAAGACTTAGTTCTAAAGATTTTGCGCTAATTGAGATGATTTCTATACCCGCTTCTTCCGCTTTGGCAATTGCAAGTTGAAGCGTAGCGTCTGCTTGAGAATCGTCGAGCAAGCCCAAAGTCACGCCAAGTCGCGCTAAGTTTTCTAACATGGCAAAGCTGCCGGGGTCTACATCCACGCCTTTTTGATACGCGTCACGGGCTTGCGGAAAGGCATCCAAGTGCATATAAATATCGCCCAAGACTTTATATCCTAGGGAGGCTATTTCTGTATGTTTCTGGTTTTTTCCAAGTTCAATGGCTTTTTGTCCATATTGCCAAGCCGTGCCTAAAGAGGCTCGTTCTGCTTCGTTCATCCCCGCGTAAGCAAAGGAATACCCCATCATACGCCAGCTATCTATTCGAGTAGCTATAGAGATACTTTTTAGCGCACTGTCTCTGCCTTTTTCATAATTGGCAAGGTAATAATGCGCTAAGCCTGAGATATTATAGGGCAAAATTGTGCCGTACGAAGAACGAGACAGTCTCATTGCGTGCAAGGATTTTTGAGCGTAAGAGAGTGCTTTTTTGGGATAGCCCATCCCCGTTAACGCAGTAGCCATTTGGAAGTTTGCGTTCCCTAGAATATATAGAGATTCGGGGTCATTTTTGCCCTCGCCTAGGGCTAAAGCCTCTTTAAAAGATTCTTGAGAGACTGTGAATTTGTTGAGCATGTATAAAAATACGCCTCGATGAATAAGGGCACTCATCAGTGCGGGGGTGTGATTGCTTATTTTCAAATAACTTATCGCTTCTTTCGTGTGAGCTAAACCTTTTTCAAATTGATTGCGTGCCATGCATAAATCGCTCATCCCATTTAAGGCGGCACCAAGCAAGAGCGCACTTCCGCGGGCTTCGCTGATGGCTAAGAATCTTTGCATTACCTTTTCTAATTCATCGGGATTGTCATTTTCGTAGAGCATGACGCCCCACCTCGAGTAGAGGTTGTAGATATTACTCTCGGATAGTATTTGATGGGCAATTAATGCTTCGGCGCGTTTATATGCCGCGGTTGCATCTTTTATGGAATAGAGTTGGTAAGCATACTGCCCTGCTTGCACCCATAATCCAAATGCCCGAGAAAAAACCTCTGCTTTTTCATAATGCTCTGCCAAAATAGCGGATTGCGAATTTTTAAATTCTTCACTCATTTCTTCTAAGGCTTGTGCTACTTTTTTATGTAAAAACCGACTTTGGACCACGCTTAAAGAATCGATTATTGCCTCACGAATTTTTTCATGCACAAAAGCGTATTGTAGAACACCTTTTTTCTTTTCTTCACGAATTAGCTGGGCATCTTCCAGCTCTTCTATCACAAATAACATCTCTTTTAAAGAAAGTTCGGCTATTTTTTCTAAAAATCTAAACTCGAAAGGGTTTCCTAAAATGGCGGCAATATACAAAAGTTCTTTTGCCTGTACAGAAAGATTTTCTAATCTTCTCTCAATGAGCCTTCTAATACTAGCTGGAACAGGTAATTCTTTTTCTAAGTTTCCCCGTTTTGGCAATGCCCAAATAGCCGTGAGCATTTCTAAGATAAAAAACGGGTTTCCCCCCGTCTCTCGCGATAACTTCTTAGCAGCTTTTGGTGATAGTTCTTCTTGCAAAAGGTAAAAAGCTAAATCGCTTATATTTTTTTCGCTTAATCGCCGCAATTCAATTTCCCGTATCGAAGGCTTAGGGAAAGATAATAAGAAATTATCAAATTCTACGTTTTGCTCTTCAATCCGAGAGGTAATGATCAATCTCATATTTTTCTGTGAAAAAGAAGATTCTTGAAGCAAATATGCTAAAAGTGCCACTGTCGCATCATCTGCCCATTGAACGTCATCCATAAAAAGGAGGTAGGGACGGTTTTCGGCAACCAAAAGTAATAGATGTTTTATTGCTTCAAAAAGAATTGATTTCGCATAGGTGTCTCCCATCTCGCCACCTATATCATCACGAATATCTCGTAATTCGGGTAAAAGCATGGTGATTGGCTCAATCCAAGTTGCGGGTACGCTTTCCCAAGTTGATTTCTCTACTGAGTTACGCAACATCTTTGTTAGCGGTTGATAGGGGATATTTTTATCCGCCATAAGGCAAGGTGCAAGCAATAATTTTGGCATTATATCTATGAATTCACAAAACTCTTGCACCAAGCGAGTTTTCCCTGCACCTGCTTCTCCTAAAACGAGAGAGACTTTTCCGCGTTGATAGTTCTCGTGCATTTTTTGAAGAGCATCTTCTTGACCGACAAAAGGCAAGCGTGCAGATTTACGGATATTCAACTTGGGACGCGCGTTTTTTAGGCTTGCTTGCTCTTCTCCAGCAAATTTTTGTCCCAAAGTGTGGATGCGTTTAACATATTTTCCACCGCACTCTTCACTAAAATCATCCTTGATAGAGCGATAATGCTCACGCCCCTCCTTTCGTTTGTTTGCATTAAGCAAGTTCCTTAATAAAAGAAAATGTGCTTCTGCATCGTAATCGTCTATTTCTATTGCTTTTTTAGCCCAAGAAATCGCATCATTTTTTCGCCCCATTACCCCTTCTTGTCGAGAAATAAACTTAAATAATATAAGTTTATCTTTGTCGAAGCCTCTATTTTTTTCTAACCACCAATTTTCTGAAACCGCAGAGACCTGCATATCGCCATTGGGAATAAAAGTTGCACTGCGCCAAAGTTTTGCCGCCTTAACCAAATCTTGGTAAAGCCCTGGTGGCAATGTTGGACCTTCGGATAAAATCGATATATAGCGGCACATCTTTTCAATGGTGGCATCAAACTCCCACACATCTACGCGTAAATCATGCTGTACCAAGCCAACCATATCATGATAAGTGCTAATTATTGCTCTGTTGGGAAAAGATTTCCTGAGATTTTTTAATGTGACGCGTAACTTTCGTCTTTGTTCTTTTTCTCCGCCCTTATCTCCCCATAAAAAATCGCAGAGTTTAGCTCTATTAATTGGCTCTTTATTTGTTAGTAAATAAAAAAATAAAGCTCGTGTTGCACGGCGTTTGATAATTAATAATTCCCCATCTAAATAAACCAGTGGCGCACCAAGCAAACGAATATCTAACATAAGACTTCCCAGAAAAATAAGATAATCATCCAATTTCCATGTGACTGCAAAAGTCTCTGCTTCGATGAGGGGAATGATTATATAAGAAATGAGTGATGAACGGATTAAAAGGCGACATAAATGTCGCGACACGAACGCCAATAAAAAAAGGGCTTGCGCCCCTTCAGAGAAAACAACTATTCAACCCCTACGCTTCTGAAAACTCAGTAAAACTTTGGTAAGCGTTCAGGGGTTTCAAAACAGAACGCGGATTTTACGGATTAGACAGATT
>CAZAWS010000239.1:0-3771 GCA_964488755.1 uncultured Anaerolineaceae bacterium
AACTTCAAAGCCGCTTCTTCATTGCACTGTCTAACTCATTTTTCAATTCATCAATCATCACGGGCTTGGTCACATACCCATCTGCCCCTAAAGACAAAGCCTTATCAACCGTTACATCTGCGGCTTCGGTAGAGAGCATCACAATGGGCACTTTATCCCATTTTTCATTACGCCGAATAAATTCTAGCACATCCAAACCAGAGACTTCGGGCATATTGATATCGAGCAAAATCACATCTGGTTTTCCGCCAGCGAGCAAAGCCTCAGCCGTTGAACGAGCGTGCATAAAGAAGCGCGTATCAAAACCGAGCATTTTAAGCATCAAATCCATTGCTCGAAGCATTTCCTCGTCATCATCAACTATCCAGATATTTTTCATGCCAAACTCGCCTTAATTGTCTCTGCCAGCGCGGTATTGATACCCTTCGTAAGAGTCAATTCTTCCACACTCGCGAGCCTTATCTTATCTACAGAACCGAATTCTTGCAAGAGGGCTTTTCGTTTTGCAGGTCCAATGCCAGGCACCGAGTCTAAAACTGATGCCATGCCTATCTTATTTCGCTTTTTACGGTGTGCGGTAATGGCGAAACGATGCGCTTCATCACGAATTCTCTGCACCAAATAAAATCCCTGCGAATGGCGCGGCAATAAAACACTCTCAGATTGATTGGGGAAGAAGATTTCTTCTTCTCGTTTTGCTAATCCCACCACGGGCACTTTATCCATCAAATCAAATTCTTGGAGGACTTGAACCGCGCGGCTCAGTTGCCCCTTACCGCCATCTACAATCAACAAATCTGGGAGAAAGGGGAAAGACGCGTCGCTCTTGGACACTTCGACGCGGCTCAGCGCAGGTTTGGGCTGGAGTGCTGTTTCCCGAGCAGATTGCCAGCGTTTAAATCTGCGCCGCAAAACTTCTTCCATACTGGCGAAGTCATCGGGTCCTGTTACGCTACGCACGTTAAATCTTCTATACAACTTCTTATCTGGCACGCCTTGCGTAAAAACGACCATGCTCCCAACTGTGGCAACTCCCTGCGTATGGGAAATATCATAACACTCAATGCGATTTGGCGGTTCTTTTAGGCTTAAGGATTCTTTCAAATCGCTTAGTGATTGTTCTTGTTTGTGTGCATCCGCTTGCCATTGTGCTCTTAATGATCTTAAAGTTTCCGCCGCATTTTCAGATGCCATTTGCACCAATTGACGTGATTGTCCACGCCGAGGGACACGCATTTGCACTTTTCTACCACCGCGCTTGGTGTTTAGCCATTCTTTGATGATATGCGCCTCTTCAATCTCTTTGGGGAGCAAAACTTCAGCGGGGACATTTGCCGCTTCTGTATAAAATTGCTTCACGAATTGCGACATCACCGCTTCGTCTGCATCATCTTCTGTGCCTTCGAGCATGAAATACTCGCGCCCAATCATTTTGCCCGAACGAATGAAGAAGATTTGTACACAAGCATCCCCATCTTCACGCGCCATAGCGATTACATCTGAATCTATTTGTTTTTTGGTAATCACTTTTTGCTTTTCAACCACTTTTTCAATGGCGTTGATTTGGTCGCGTATCGTGGCGGCTTTTTCATAGCGTAACTCGGCTGAGGCTTTGAGCATTTCTGCTTCTAAACGTTTGACGATGGGATTAGTCCGTCCATCCAGAAACTGCATCAGGTCGGCGATCATTTGGCGGTATCCTGCCTTTGTCACATCCCCAGTACAGGGAGCAGCACACAAGTTGATGTCACGGTAGAGGCAGGCTCTTTTATCCATCCCAGTGATTTCGCGGTTACATGTCAAATAAGGGAAGATTCTGCGGAGCAAATCCAATGTCTGATGAACTGCCCAAACAGAGGTGTAAGGACCAAAATAACGCGCACCATCTTTCTTTCGCATTTGCCGGGTGACGGTCACTTTGGGGAAATCGTCTTGCCAATGAACTTTAATATAGGGGTAACGTTTATCATCTTTTAGGCGGATGTTAAAACGGGGACGATGACGCTTGATGAGGTTCATCTCGAGGATAAGCGCTTCGAGTTCTGAGCCAACCACAATCCACTCGATATTGGCGATTTCTTGCACCAGACGGCGCGTTTTTCTATTATGCCCCGCACTGGCATGAAAATAAGAGCGAACGCGGTTTTTAAGATTAATCGCTTTGCCGATATAGATAATTTCCCCCTCGGCATTTTTCATTAAATAACAGCCGGGTTTATCGGGAAGGGTGGTAAGTATTTGTTGGAGATGGTCAAATGCTTGCATGGGGAGTATTTTAGCACGAATTTAGGCTTGACTTTTGTCTCTAATCATCTACAATAGTTCAATGCTTAGGAGTGAGAATTAAATAACCTGTACATTTAGATTATGCTTTACTCAATCTATACCATTCTAAACGTATAAATTGTTTTCTCCTAAGCCCTTATCCAACCTACATAAGGAGTTCTCCCATGTCTGACGAAATGGAATATCTTGATGATGCACCTCCCCCCGATGCAGATATGACAATAATGGAAACATTTATTGCCATAATAACCAAACCAAACAAAGAAACATTTGATCGAATTGCCGCCCAACCTGGCGCAACAATGGGTAAAGGTTTTTTGTGGGCATTTGTCGGGATATTACTCTCCTCTTTCCTAACATCTATAGCGCAGATGATTAGTTTCAGCACACAGGCAGATGTACTCAAAGATCTTTTGCCTCCAGACCTTGCCCCTCTGCTAGATGCTGGCGCAGGCGCTTCGATAAGCTTCGTCACCTTGCTCTGCACAATCCCCTTTGCCGCAGCCTTTGGCGTTTTCTTCTTCATGATTGGCGTTGCTCTCGTTCAGTGGGTGGCTAAACTTTTTGGTGGCACTGGCACTTTTGAAAAATTATTTTATAGTTTTTCAGTAATTCTTGTCCCTGTTGCCGTCGTCTCTGGCGGGTTGGCTCTATTATCTGCTATTCCCTTTATTGGCTTATGCTTTGGCATTATCTCCTTCGGTCTTGTTATATACCAAATAATCCTTCAAGTCCTTGCCGTTCAAGCTGTTAACGATTTGGACACAGGCAAAGCCGTTGGTGCGGTAATACTTCCTGGGTTACTCATGTTCCTCTTTGTATGCTGCTGTGTCATACTTTTTGGCACGCTCGCGGCATCCGTTATGGGCGATGTTTTCAACGAAATCGGCTCCGGTCTTTACTAGAATTAGCTTCTCACAAAAAGCCTCTTGTCTTCAACGACAAGAGGCTTTTTACTTTATAATACCTTATTATGAAAACACAAACTCTCGAATTGGAAATAGCCCAAATCCTCACAGAACGCGGGCAAAAAGTTGTCTTTGCGGAATCGTGCACAGGTGGTTTGATTGGGCACCGTATTACCAATTTGCCCGGCTCCTCTGCCTATTATTTGGGTAGTATCACCGCCTACGCCTACGAAGCCAAAGTAAAATGGCTTAATGTTTCTTGGGATACGCTAAAAGCACACGGTGCAGTCAGCCAAGAGGTCGTTTTAGAAATGGCAAAAGGGGTACGGGATGCCCTACAAGCCGACATCGGACTCAGCGTCAGCGGGATTGCCGGTCCCAGCGGGGGATTGCCCGACAAACCAGTCGGCACGATCTGGATTGGACTGGCGGCTGCTGATGGAGCTTGGTCGCGTCACTTCTGCTGGGATGGCGACCGCGCCCAAAACAAATCCCTCTCTGCTGACGCTGTCTTGCAGATGCTTTTAGAGTATTTGCAAGGTAAGCGCAATTTAGATGTGGCATGAGGCGTGAAGAT
>CAZAWS010000240.1:0-3754 GCA_964488755.1 uncultured Anaerolineaceae bacterium
AGGGTGAGTTTATAAGCACCCCGCAAAGTCCTAAAGAGCCAGAAACTTTCGCTCCTTGCGAAACGCAATTCACCCTGCCTGCTTTCTAGTGCCGTTGCGGGCTTTTCCTTGCCTGAAAAGTAGCTACAGTGTATACTGAATTTACTGGCGCGTTACGAAACTGAAAACTATCAAGTAGGTGAATTATGTTAAACAGCGCGAAATTAATAAAAATCGGAAATTCTCAAGGGCTTAGGCTACCAAAATGGATGATATCCAAATATGGTTTTGGTAAAAATATCGTTTTAGAGCAAAGGCCTGAAGGGATTCTCTTGCGTACGGCTGAAGAAAATAAACTTAGTTGGGAAGATACTTATAAAGCGATGGCGCAATCGGAGCAAGGGGAGTGGGATGGTTGGGAAAGTGTAGATGTCGGCGCAGAGGCGCATTTATGAAAATCAAAAAATACGACATCTATTTAGCTAATCTTGACCCTACTATTGGTGTCGAAATCAAAAAAACGCGTCCTGTGGTAGTTGTTAGCGATGATATGATGAATAAATTTCTTCAAACTGTTGTGGTTTGTCCTTTAACTACACAATTACACCCCAAGTGGCGTGGCAGAATTCAAATCTTGTGTGAAGAAAGAGAATCTGAGATTGCCGTTGACCAAATCCGAACAATTTCAAAATTACGCTTAATCAAAAAAATGGATAGCTTATCAACCACAAAGGCAAAAGAATTACGCTTACTAATTACAGAGATGTATGGGGAATGTGGATAAGGTGCTAAAATTCAAAACCATAAAACCTTAATTCCCCCATGCTTCCAACGCCTAAAAATACAAAGACCCCAAAAATAACTTTTCTTTGCACCTTTGCATGAACTAGATATTTATGCCCTCTACCCTCGATATCCTCCGCAACCGCCATAAAAGGCACAATAGCCCCGATGCCCGTCTCCAGCGTGGCAGTCGGAATCTTCTCGCGGCGGTGGGCTTTATTTTCAGCATATTGCTTGTTTTTGGCATTTTCACCCTTGTTTTTAGCTACCAAAGCCTCATCAAAGACCTCCCCGCCCTCAACGAAATTGAAACCCTGCTTAATCCGCGCAATGGCACGCTCCTCCAGCCCACCCGCGTTTACGATCGCAGTGGTGAAAAACTTGTCTATGTTTTTTCGCCCGAAGATAAAGCTCGCCGATATATTCCCCTCGGTGCGGAAAACCCGCAACATATCCCCAACTCACTCGTAGATGCCACCATCGCCCTTGCCGACCCTGATTTTTGGACTCACGATGGCTATAAAATTAGCAATTTTGACCCTGAGGCGCACTCCACCCTCACCCAAAAACTCGTTTTCGACCTCCTCCTTTGGAACGAATCCCCCACCCTGCGCCGCGCCATCCGTGAGCGACTGCTTGCCTCCCAACTTACTCAAAAATACGGTCGTCAGCAAATTATCGAGTGGTATCTCAACAGCGCAAATTATGGCAATCACGCCTACGGTGCTGAAACCGCGGCTCAACTTTACTTCGAGAAACCCCTCACGGAGCTAGATTTAGCGGAATCTGCCACCCTTGCGGCGGTCAGCCAAACGCCCTCTCTCAATCCCATTTCTGCCCCCATCCCCGCCCATCAACGCCGCCAAGAAACGCTCTATATTATGGAGGGATTGGATATGCTGGATGCGGATAAAGCAGATGCGGCGCGACGAACGCGTTTCAACGTGCTTGCCGTTAACGAACCTGAGAACCCTGCCCCGGCTTTTTTGCCCTTAATGCTCGACCAACTTTCAGCCATTTACCCCCAAGAAAGACTCGAACGCGGCGGCTTGAAGATTATTTCCACCCTCGACCTAGATTTACAAGAAGAATCTGCTTGCATAATCGGCGCACAAGTAGCGCGCTTGAGCGGAAGAAATATAGAAGAATGTGATACCGCCTATCTCCTCCCCACCTTGCCCGCTATGGATGCGTTAAGCAACGCCAAAGCCAGCACGATGATCCTCGATCCGCAAAATGCTCAGGTTTTGGCGGTGGTTGGCGAGACAACGCTAAACGGTGGGCAATCTGCTCAATTGGGGGCAAGCAAGGCGGGGACAAGTCTGTCTCCCTTCATCTATCTAACAGGATTCACGCGCGGATTAAGTCCCGCATCGTTATTATGGGACATCCCCACAAAATCCCAAACGCAAAATTTTGATGGCGAATTTCATGGTCCTGTCTCGCTACGCGTTGCATTAGCAAATGATTATGCCATCCCGATGGAAGAAGTTTTGGCGCAAATGGGAACAGAAAATGTTAATAATATAGCGCAATCTTTCGGCTTTAATTTTGACGCCACGAACTCAGCAGAGACGATGGTTTCCCTGTCCGATTTAGTGAAAATTTATGGCGTTTTCGCAGCAGAGGGTGTCCTGCACGGGAAATTTGTGAATGAAGATTTGCAAGCCGTGACAGTGCTAGAAGTGAGCGATGTAGAGGGGGAAACTTGGCTCGATTGGCGGAATGGCGACGCGCAAGCTGTAATTTCGCCGCAATTGGCGTATTTGATGAACGATGTTTTAGGTGACGACGCGGCGCGTTGGCAAAGTTTAGGCACGCCCAACGCGCTAGAGCTTGGTATCCCTTCGGCGGCGAAAATGAGTCAACATGCGGAGAAGCTTTCGGCGTGGACGGTGGGCTATACGCCCCAACGCGTAGTCGCCGTTTGGGTGGGCGCAGATGAGGCTTTTGACCCTGAAATCTCTGCCGATATTTGGCAAGCCCTGATGAAAAAAGCCAGCGTTGAGTTGCCTCCCACTGGTTGGAAAATACCCGCTGGTGTTACCAAGCAAAATACTTGTTATCCTTCTGGTTTGTTGCCCACTGCCGACTGTCCCAATATCGTTAGCGAAGTTTTTTTGAATGGTTCTGAGCCAAGCCAATACGATCATTTATATCGTAGCTTTGATTTAAATCGTGAAACAGGTTTTCTGGCAACCGTTTTCACCCCGCTAGAGTTACTGGAAGAGAAAACTTACTTGATTATTCCTGATGAAGCGCAGGATTGGGCAAAATCAGAGGGACTAGAGGAGCCGCCCGATTCTTATGATGCCATTTTCGCACCGCCGCGCATAGCAGACGCACATTTTACAAATCCTGACTTTTTTGATGATGTGGAGGGCGTGCTAGAAATTCGCGGCACCGCGGCAGGAGAGGGCTTTGATTATTATCGCATTCAAGTTGGGCAAGGGCTAAATCCCCAAGAGTGGGTACGACTGGGTGAGGATGTCCATGGCACAATTAGCGATAATTTGTTAGCCGTTTGGGATACAAGTGAACTCAGCGGTCTTTATGCCATTCAATTATTGGTTGTGCGAGAAGACAACTCTTTGGACATCGCTACAGCACAAATAAGTATAGATAATGAAGCCCCCACCATGCAAACCCTTTACCCCAAAATGGGGGATGTGTTGAATTATCAGCAAGATAAACAAATCGAATTGCAGGTGGAGGCAGAGGATAATTTGGGTGTGCAATCCGTTGAGTTTTATGTTGATTTTCAGCAAGTGGGCGTGGTCACAGAAGCCCCCTACGTTTGGACTTGGGCAACCTCAGCGGGGCATCATCATTTGAAGGTTATCGTAAGGGATAGAGCGGGGAATTTGGTGGAGGATGTTGTGAGGTTTAATGTAGAGGAATGACTCTTTAGTAGGGCTATACTGGGGTTTATAGAAAAGTATGCCAATGTTTTGTGGGGATAAGGAGTTCCCAAGATTTATTGGGTGATTTC
>CAZAWS010000241.1:0-3752 GCA_964488755.1 uncultured Anaerolineaceae bacterium
CAAAAAACTTCTTCTTTGAAAACTGTTGTGAACTTTATGTTTCAAAAATCCACTTAAACTTGCAAAACCCACGTTCTATCTAAAGGACTCTCAATGACCGGTATAAAAAGAACCCTCTCTTACCTCCAGAAAAACTGGATTCCCGCCGCTGGCGCGCTCCTTAGCCTATTTTTGGTTAACGCCGCCAACCTTGTTTCACCGAAGCTACTCCAACGCCTCATTGATGAAGGTATTGCAGAACTCAATATGGACGTGGTCTGGAGCGTAGTTCTCGCCCTCTTGGTGGTCGCCGCCGTACGGGGACTCTTCAACTTTTTGCAGGGCTATCTCAGTGAAATCGCCTCACAAGGCGTGGCTTACGAACTCCGTAACGCCATTTTTGAGAAACTCCAAAATCTCAGCTTCTCTTATCACGACCACTCACATACAGGCAAATTGATGACCCGCATGACCTCCGATGTGGAACTCGTCCGCATGTTTTTGGGGCGAGGGCTAATCATGCTCATCTCCTCTATCATGCTCATGATTGGCACGCTTATCATGCTCTTTGCGATGAATTGGATTTTAGCTCTTCTGCTTATGACAATCATTCCCGTGGTGATAATGATTTTTATGGTCTTCGTCAAAAAAATCATGCCTATGTCAAAAACCGTGCAGAAGAAATTGGGCACACTTAATACCATTTTGCAAGAAAACCTCGCGGGAATGCGCATTGTCAAAGCCTTTGCGCGCGAGGGCTACGAAATCGAACAGTATAATGCCGCCAATATAGATTTGCTCGATGCCAATATCTCAATGATTAAACTCTTCACCACCTTTTTCCCGCTCGTTTTCTTTATGGGCAGAGTGGGCATGGTCATTGTCGTTGGCGCAGGCGGGCTTTTTGTTATCAACGGCACCCTCTCTCTTGGCGAATTGGTCGCGTTTACAGGCTATGTTACCTATTTAATGCAACCTATGTTTATGATGGGCATGATCGGTGCGATGATGTCCCGTGCAGAGGCATCGGCGCAACGCCTATTTGATGTGCTGGACGCTGAATCAGACGTATCCGACGCTCCAGATGCAGTAACCCTGCCCAAGCTACAAGGGCGTGTCGAATTGCAGAATGTTCGATTCAGGTACATTGGTGAAAAATCGGACGTTATCTCAGGTCTCAGCTTTGTTGCCAATCCCGGACAAACGGTTGCGATCTTGGGTCAAACAGGCGCGGGGAAATCCTCCATCATCACCCTGATCCCCCGCTTTTACGACGTCGCTGATGGTGCGGTGCTGGTAGACGGATACGATGTGCGCAAAGTGACACTCGCTTCGCTCCGCAAACAAATCGGAATTGTGCTCCAAGAAACAACACTTTTCTCTGGCACAATCCGCGACAACATCGCTTACGGTCGCCCCGAAGCGAGCTTAGACGATGTGATTTCTGCCGCCCAAGCCGCCCAAGCACACGATTTTATTTTGGAGCAACCCGATGGCTACGAAACCGAAGTTGGCGAGCGTGGAGTTAAGCTCTCTGGCGGACAAAAACAGCGCATTGCCATCGCGCGGGCATTATTGCTCGACCCGCGCATCCTAATTATGGATGATTCAACTTCATCGGTAGATGCAGAAACCGAATATAAAATTCAGCAAGCTCTCGAAGAACTGCAAAAAGGACGGACAACCTTCGTGATTGCCCAACGAATTAGCACGGTGAGAAATGCCGACAAGATTTTGGTGCTAGGCAAGGGCAAACTATCCGCCGAAGGCACGCACGAAGAATTGCAACGCACGAGCGAGTTGTATATGGAAATTATTGAAACACAATTTAGTGAAGAAAAATAATTTGTACACGGATTGCACGGATCACGCGGAGAAAAACATTTAAACACAAAGACCATAAAGATTCTCTAAGAAAAAACAAAAAAGCTTTTCCTTTGTGCTTTCTTCGTGACCCTCGTGTTTAAGTTTTTAATCTTTCTCGTGAAATCCGCGTAACTTTGTGTACAAAAAATCTAGGAGCACCCTATGATGCACGGAATGCGACGTGTCGCACAAACAGAAGAAGAATCTGCCGAAAAAACAGCCCAAGTAGTTTGGCGTTTGGTCAAATACCTTGCGCCCTACAAAAAATACGTTGTTATCGCCTTTATATTAGTCATCATCAATGCCGCTACACAGGGCGCAGGACCTATGCTAATTGGCAAAGCTATAGACGGTGCCATTGCCAACGGCGATAAAATGGAACTACTTAAAATTGTAGTTATCCTTTTAGCAGTCTATATTATTGGCATGTTGGCGATGCGCTTTCAGATATACGCCATGTCTGTCGCTGGGCAAAAAGTCTTAGCAGACCTGCGAGAAGAAGTTTTCAGCAAACTCCAACACCTAGAACTACAATATCTCGAAGGTAGCCAAGCCGGCGATTTAATGAGCCGTCTCAGCAATGACATTGACGCGCTAAACAACTTTTTCAGTCAATCTCTGGCTCAAATGGTTGGCTCAACTTTTGCCCTCATCGGCATCACCATTGCCATGCTTATTCTTAATTGGCAATTGGCATTGGTTGCATTGGTCGTTATCCCCATCGCCTTTTATGTCACCAAAATTTTCTCTAATCTCTCTCGCCGTGCCTTTCGTAAAACCCGTACCACCATTGGCGATGTCTCTTCCGAGATGGAAGAACAAGTTTCGGGTGTAAAAGTGGCACAAGCCTTCTCACGCACCGAGCGTAATGTGGGCGAATTTTCCAAACGTAACGCCGCCAATCGTGATGCCAACGTAAGCGCAACCCGCATCACATCTGCTTTTTCCCCGACAATGGACGTGCTTGCTACCCTCGACCTTGCCCTCGTCTCAGCCTATGGTGGCTATCTTGCTATAGCAGGCGCAATCAGCATTGGTACAGTGGTTGCCTTTATTCAATATGTGCAAAATTTCTTTCGCCCCATCCAAACTGTAGCGCAGATGTGGACAGTAGCCCAATCTGCTTTTGCCGCGGCTGAGCGTATCTTTTTTCTATTGGATAAGGATATTGAACTGGTCGATGGCGAAAAGCAGATGCCACGCATCGAGGGGCATGTCCGCTTCGATGAAGTTGGCTTCTCCTACGATGCGGACGTGAGTGTACTTGAGAACGTTTCATTAGACGTGATGCCCGGCGAGACTCTGGCTCTCGTTGGTCCCACCGGTGCAGGAAAAACCACCATCGTGGGCTTACTCGCGCGTTTCTACGATGCCCAAGAAGGTCAAATTCTCATAGATGGCTACGATCTGAAAGATGTCACCCAGCACAGCCTCCGCTCACAGATGGGAACCGTAACTCAAAACCCCTTCCTGTTTTCTGGCTCAATAATAGATAATATCCGCTACGGGCGGCTAGATGCGTCAGATGAAGAAGTTGTTGATGCCGCAAAGGCGGCAAACGCAGATGACTTCATCCAAAAGATGACCGAAGGCTATCAAACCAATGTTGGGGAACGTGGCGGACTTTTATCCCAGGGGCAAAGGCAGCTCATTTCTATCGCCCGTGCGCTTTTGGCAGACCCGCGCATCCTAATCCTAGATGAAGCCACAGCCAGTATAGACACCCGCACCGAAAAACTCATACAGGGCGCGCTCAATAAGCTTTTAGATGGGCGCACATCTTTCGTAATTGCCCACCGTTTATCAACCGTCCGCAACGCCGATCAAACCCTCGTGCTAGATGGCGGCAAAATCGTTGAGCGCGGCACCCATACCGACCTGCTCGAAGCCGATGGCTTATACGCCGA
>CAZAWS010000242.1:0-3745 GCA_964488755.1 uncultured Anaerolineaceae bacterium
GAAGATATGTCCACGAGAAAACATACAGAGGTCCCAGTCCCCTGTTTCCTAATTGGGACAGAAAGCATACGAAAACAATTTATTGGAAAAGGACTAAAAGATTTAGCAGATATTACCCCTGCAATAAAGAGAGTTCTGATTTAAGCTTTCCCTCCCAGCAATAAAAAAAGCCCTGTTTTGAAATTCTTCTCAAAACAGGGCTTTTTTATAAACTCAAATTCTTACTCTTCTTTATCGGCTTGAATATCATCCAGCGCAAATACTTCTTCACATTTTAGACACTGCGCCTGACGTTTATTTTTTACCACCAATAACCCCTTACAACTCGGACAAGGTTCTGGAATCGGTCGTTTCCATGAAGTAAATTCACACTCGGGGTAATTGGCACAACCATAAAAAACACGACCTTTACGCGTTTTACGCTTAATCAAATCGCCGCCGTCGTTGGGGCAGGCAATGCCAATTTTATCCAACCACGGCTCGGTATAACGACACTTAGGAAAATCGCTACAAGAGATAAATTTGCCATAACGCCCAAAGCGATAAACCAAATCGTGTCCACATTTAGGGCAGGCGCGTCCGATTTTTTCCGGCTCTTGCTTCGTAATCGGCATTTCTTTCTTTGCAATCTCAAGCTCTTTGGCAAAGGGGATATAAAAATCGCGAACCACTTTTACCCATTCTTCCTCGCCTTCTGCCACTTTATCTAAGCGCGCTTCCATACGGGCGGTAAAACTATAATCTACAATGTCCGGGAAGTACTTCACCAGTAAATCGTTTACAGTTATGCCTGTTTCAGTTGGCTCCAAGCGTTTATCAACGCGCACCGCGTATCCCCGCGCTTGCACCGTGGAGATAGTCGCCGCGTAGGTCGAAGGTCGCCCAATCCCATTTTCTTCTAACTCTTGCACCAAAGAAGCCTCGCTAAATCGAGGGGGCGGTTGAGTGAAATGCTGCCTAGGAAGTAATTTCAACAATTCTTGCACTTGTCCTTCTTCCAAGCCAGTGGGAATATCGCTATTATCATCACCCTGCTCATCTTTTTTCTCGTTCAGATTTCTCTTATCGCCATAAACGGCTAAAAATCCAGCAAACTTCATGGATGAACCAGAAGCCCGCAAAAGATATTCGCTTGCAGATGTTGTAGCAATCACCTCAACTTTTAGCGTATCGTAAACCGCTGGCATCATTTGTGATGCAATGAAGCGTTGCCAAATCAAATTATATAATTTCATCTGACTGGCATTTAATTGAGATTTCAAACTGGATGGCGTTCTGTTTGCGGATGTGGGACGAATAGCCTCATGCGCCTCTTGAGCACCTTTCACTCGTGTTTTATACTTGGGTGCCGTAGTAGGCAGATATTCTTCCCCAAACTCCTTGCTGATAAACGCGCGTGCCTCTGCCACAGCAGACTCAGCGAGATTCGTGGAATCGGTACGCATATAAGTAATCAGCCCTTCGCCACCGATGCCTTCATAAAGTTGTTGCGCCACAGCCATTGTTCGTTTTGCTGTAAATCCTAATCGGCGAGAAGCATCTTGTTGTAGCGTGGAGGTAATAAAAGGTGTGGGCGATTTTCGTTTGCGTGTGCCACGCTTGATTTTGCTAATTGAATATGCCGCTTTCTCCATATCTGCGAGAATGGGGTTCACAATATCTTCGCTAGAAAGTTCGGGCTTTTTCTTATCAATTTGTGCCAATTTAGCGACAAAAGACTTTTTGCCTCCATCTGGCTTTAATTCTGCGCCAATAGACCAATACTCAACGGGAGTAAAATCATCAATCTCACGCTCACGCTCTACAATCATTCGTAACGCAACAGATTGAACGCGCCCCGCAGAAAGCCTGCCACGCACTTTTGCCCACAAAATAGGAGAAATGCTATAACCGACCAAACGATCTAAGATGCGCCGACCTTGTTGGGCGTTAACCAAATCCATATCGATTTCGCGTGGTTCAGCAAAAGAATGGTCAATCGCAGTTTTAGTAATTTCATGAAAGACCACGCGCTTCGCAGTCTCTGGGGCTATTTCTGCCGCTTCCATCAAATGCCAAGCAATCGCTTCGCCTTCGCGATCAAGATCGGTGGCGAGATAAACTTCTTTGGCAGTTGATGCGAGTTTTTTCAACTCTTTCATTATCGGGCGTTTGTCGTTCGGCACGCGATATTTTGGCTCGAAGTTGTTTTCTACATCTACAGAAAGCTGTGAGCGGAGCAAATCACGAATATGCCCCACGGAGGCTTTAACGGTATAGCCGCGCCCCAAGAAACGTCCCACCGTACGCGCTTTAGCAGGAGATTCGACAATGACTAATCTGCCTTTGCGTTTAACTTTTTTCTTTTCGCGTTTGACTTTCGGGGGCGGGGTCATGCCTTCGTGCGCGTCTGTACGTCCCATGCGGTACATACCTGTTCCACATTCTGGGCAAGTGCCGCGCGTGGCGGGTGTGCCATTTTTATTAAAAAGAGCTTCTGGATTTACCATATCTCTTTTTTCCTTACATTTCATGCAGTAGGCTTTCAAATTTTCCTCCTACGGAGAACATATTGCGTAATGCGTAAAAAGTAATTACTAAAGCCTATCAAACAACTTTTTCATTACGCATTACGCAATACGTTTTACGTTATAGGTATTCTTTTCTATTCTCTTCTTTCAATTTACCAACAATTTTACGCACATCTTGTGCTTGGTCGCGTTTTGCGATTAATAAAACATCGCCACTATCAACAATAATTAAGTCGTCTACGCCAATGGTGACGATGAGACGTTTTTCATCTGTGCCATAAACAAGGGTTTCACGCGTGTTTTCTGCAATCATCTCACCTTTGACAACAATGTTGCCTCGCGCGTCATTTGGTAAAACAACATCGTAGAGCGAATCCCAGTTGCCAACATCGCTCCAGTCTAGTCCACTGGCGGGGAGAACGGCTACTTTTTCTGCGTTTTCCATAATGCCGTAGTCGATGGTTTCGCTGTCCAACGCCAGCCACAACGCGTCCACACGGTCAGCAAGTTTAGGGTCAAGTAAGGACGCGGAGATTTCATCCAAAACGGCATCAAGTTTAGGCATTTGATGCGCGATTTCGGAGAGAATCGCCTCCGTCTTCCAGATGAACATCCCTGAATTCCAAGAATATCCACCACGCACTGACATTTGGTAGGCTTCTTCTTTATCAGGTTTTTCCTTAAAACGCTTGACTTTATAAACGGGATAAGCCGAGCTTTCGGGGAGTCTTTCGCCGCGCTGGATATAGCCGTAGCTCGTGGCGGGAAAAGTAGGCGTGATGCCGAGCGTGACGAGATAGCCTTTTTGCGTGGTTTTCACCGCGGTTCTGAGAAGGTGATAAAAAAGGTCACGGTTGCGAATAAAGTGATCGGCGGGAAAGATTGCCATAATGGCTTCGGGGTCACGATGATGCAAAATAGTTGCGGCGAGACCAACAACCGAGGCCGTGCCACGCGGTGCTCCTTCAACAATAAAATTCTCTTCAGGCAAATCGGGGACTTGCGATTTGAGAAGTTCTGCTTGCTCTTCGATGGTGACCACCAAAATTCGCTCCAAGGAGAAAAACCCTTCGAGACGTTCTACAGTGCTCTGGAAAAGTGTCTTTTCACCAAGCAATTTTAAGGCTTGTTTGGGTGTTTCACGGCGAGAAAGGGGCCAAAGCCGAGTTCCGCCGCCGCCAGCCATGATGACCGCGTAGGTGTGTGTATTTTTAGTCATAAAGTTTATAAGTGAT
>CAZAWS010000243.1:0-3744 GCA_964488755.1 uncultured Anaerolineaceae bacterium
TACGTTACTAATCCTATCTGGCACTATCCTTTTTTTTCTAGGGGTAAATACTTTACAACGACGCAATACGCCAGCAATAACCGCTTTTGTTCTAATCATGTTTTCAGCGAGCCTATGGTCTTTTGGTTTCGCCGCAGAGGTAATTAGCTCCAGTTTACAGGGTAAAATTTTCTGGGCAAATATCCAATTTATAGGGATTTGTGTACTAACCTTTTCATGGTTTACAATGACTCTACATTATACGGGGCAACCTCGTTGGACGATTCGTAGTCTCCCCGTCTTAGGCATAATACCATTTGTAACAGTGTTGATAATCTTGAGTAATCCTTATCATCACCTTTTTCGTGGCTCTCCTTCTCTTGAAACTATCACCTCATCTTTTTCTGTTCTAAACAGTGACTATGGCATCTATTTCTATGCTGTCCATGTCCCTTTTAGCTATTTGCTAGATGCTACTTCTTTGTTTTTACTTTTTCGATTCTGGATCAAATCCCCCTCCATCTATAAACGTCAAAGGCTAATTTTAGCGACCAGCTTCTTGTTTCCTCTTTTAGTGGATATCTTTTATGTAGTAGGCATTACGCCGATTTCTAACTTCAATTTCACGCCAATTGCTTTTAGTATCTCTGGTTTATTGATTAGCTGGAACGTGTTCTCTTTTCAATTTTTCGATATTACCCCGTTAGCAAATGATGTTGTCGTTAGCACCATGCAAGTTGGGGTTATTGTATTGGACAAAGAAGGGCGCATCACAGATATGAACCCAGTCGCTGAAAAAATCACAGACGTTTCTTTAACGGAAAGTATTGGTATCCCCGCTGTACAGGTATTTCCTGACTACGCCATATCATTGAACTCGGCTTCAGATGAAGAAGCTGAGATTACTCTTGAGCGAGAGGGAGAAAGATATTATTACCACGCCAAAATTTCTCCTGTTTTTAATAAGCATAAACATGTTGTAGGACGTGTGATTACCATGCACAATGTCTCAGAACTGGTTAATCTATATCAACAAGTGCGAGAAGCCTCGCAAACAGATTACCTGACTGGCGTTTTAAATCGGAGAGCATTTATTAAGCAAGGAGAAACTGAGATAGCTCGCGTATTACGACACAAAAAGCATCTATCTATCATTATGATGGATATTGATGACTTCAAACACATAAACGATAAGCTCGGACATAAATACGGAGACAAAGCGTTAATAACAGTTGCCCGTTTATGCCGTCAACAGATGCGCTCTATTGATCAGATAGCCCGTTATGGCGGAGATGAATTTGTCATTCTTTTGCCAGAAACGAGTGCAAAGGACGCGTTTAATCTTGCCGAACGTATTTGTCGCGATATTGCTGACCATAAATGTCTTACAGAATCGGGGGAGTCATGTACGTTAAGTGCAAGTCTGGGGGTGTCCGAATTTGACGGAAAAGAGACGCTAGGTTCTCTGCTCCATCGAGCAGATCAGGCTTTATATGAATCCAAAGATGCAGGGAAAGGGCAGGTTACGCTAATTTGAAATCTATTTGATTTGCGTCACGATCACGTTTTTTGCCCCCGCTTTCAATAATGCCTCAGCAATCGCTGGGGCATTTTCTTTTGTGGATAGGGCGATCATATTCCCTCCGCGCCCTCCACCGGATAGTTTCGCCCCGAACGCCCCTGAATTTAGGCTGGTGCGCGTTAAATGATCTAATTCTCGGCAAGAAACGCCCATCTCCCGCAAAATGCGATGATTTTCATTCATCAACGCGCCCAACCGTTCGGGATGCCCGTTTTCGATAGACTGTCGCGCTGTCCGCGTGATACTGCCTATCGCCGCGAAAAAAGCATTCATCCTTTGCGGATTCTCCTTCCATAATTTACGCACATCGGATACAGATTTCTTCGTTGGCGCAGGGATTCCGGTATCGGCGATGATGATGGTGAAAGGTTTAGTAACTTTGAGAGATTCAATAGCAGACTTCCCTCTCCCTGAGGGAGAGGGGCTGGGGGTGAGGGCAAAAAAAACTGGCTTCCTATAAGTCACCACCGTATTATCAATCCCCGAGGGCGTGCCGTGATGGAATTTCTCAACTTCGTAGGCGATTTCGTTTACTTTTTCATCATTTAGCGGAGAGCCGAGATAGGCAGATAAGGCGCGGATAATAGCCACCGATACCGCTGCCCCTGAGCCAAGTCCTGAGGCGATGGGGATGGTGGATTTTATTTCGATACAGACTCCCCTCTCCCGTTTTTGGGAGAGGGGCTGGGGGTGAGGAGAGATGCTCAACGCCGCAAAAACAGCCTCCACAACGAAAGCAAGTGGATTTTCACGCGCGAGGCGGGAGAGTTTCTCGTGCAATCCAATGTCTGGGGCATTGATCCAGATTCCTGCGCGGGAGATGTTTGAGACCTCCGCTTCCGCAAAAACTTCGTTCACAGGCACAGCCAACGCGGGGTGACCATAAACTACGGCATGTTCGCCAAATAGAATAATTTTGCCAGAGGCGCGCCCCTTATGGGAAAGAACTTGTCCCTTCCTCTTTCGGGGGAAGGCTAGGCGGTGTCCTGAACCTGTTGAAGAGATGGGGGTACTCACGAGAGATAAAAAACCGCCATCGCAACAATCCCCCACAAGACGATGGCAATTTGGAGAGGGCGGTCGGTGAGAACGACTTCTTCGGGCGCGCCGGTGACTTGCGAAACTTGGATGAGGTAAAGATAGCGAAAAATAGCGTAAATCACGAAGGGAATCGTGAGCATCATGGTGTGGTTATCGGGGAGATTTGGCGCGGTGAAGGTGTAAAGGCTGTAGGCGAGAATGGTGGTGCTGGAAACGATGGTGATGAATTGATCGAGGAGTGGGAGGGTGTAGCCCTCTAGTACGCGGCGATGTGATTTTGCGCCATCGGCAAGTAGGGTGATCTCAGCGCGGCGTTTGCCAAACCCTAAATAGAGTGCGCCGAGTGTGGTTAGTACGTAGAGCCATGGGGAAAATCGTTCTACTTCTATGAGGGTTACGCCTGCGTGAACGCGAAGCACAAAACCTGTGGCGATAATCATCACGTCTAAAATTGGAATGTGTTTAAGCCATTTTGTGTAAGCAAGCATCATTACAAAATAAAAGGCTAAAACGCCAGCAAAGGCTGGCTCTAGCAAATAGGCTTTTGGCAGAACCATTGCTACTAAAAAGATGCCAAATCCACGCGCTATATTTATGGGCAACTCACCCGATGGAAGGGGACGAGTTTTTTTCTTTGGGTGCTGGCGGTCGGCTTCTACATCGGCGATGTCGTTAAAAACATAGACCGCACTGGCTATGAAACAAAAGAGTATAAATCCCGCGATGGTTCGTAAGGCGGGGATAAGTTCAAATAGTTGCTTATCGAAAACCAGCGCAAAGAAGATGATTACGTTTTTGACCCATTGGCGTGGGCGCATTAGGTGTAGGAGTGATTTAAACATAGGGGTATTTTACTCGAAAATTGCTTTTGTTAGAAAAAAACTTTGGTACTTGGAACTCTCTGTCCTCTTTAAGGAATTCGATATTAGGATCTCGATAGTTGTGTTTTTAATTTGATTATGATTTTTCATTCTTAGACCATCAAATTTCTAACGCGAAAAGCACGAAAAGAGCGAAAAACACGAATGTTTTAATGTTTTTTTCGCGTTATTCGCTAAATTCGCGAATTTAGCGTTAAAAAGATGATGTTTTATCTTCTGCAAAAGGCTTTCTCGCTCAAAATCAGTTTTTGGTGGCTTTAG
>CAZAWS010000244.1:0-3742 GCA_964488755.1 uncultured Anaerolineaceae bacterium
AATAAAAAGACACTCAGGTTTTCGTTTGCCCCTTATCTCTTACGCCTTATGTGAATTCGGCATGTATTTCAACAAAAATGCCTCGTAGTAGCGACTTTAGTCGCTCTTGCCCAAAGAATAACGACTAAAGTCGTTACTACAAGGGGATTTTAGGTATTTTTTGCGAAGAAAATACTAAGAAAACTATAGAAACCTATTCCACATAAACCATCTCTTTATAATTAGTCATCCCATGCTTTCTAGTCGCTGCCCTTAATGACAAGAGCGTCTTTTTGAGGAAGAATACTTCCCGCAAACGCCTCACTTTAAATGCAACGCCTCCGCCACGATAATTATCAGTAGCGGAGGCTTTCACCAAAGGAGGAGACAGAGGAGTATGTCTTTTAGTCTCCGAAGAAATCTTACTCCATTGTGCAATAAAGCACAAAGCTAAAGGTCACGTCTCAATGGTGACTTTATTCACAAACAAGTGAATTTGCTCGAACGCCTGCGAGATATTCTCGTAGGCGTTTATGGTTAATAAAGGATGCGGGTTGCCCGTAATCATCTTCGAGACCGCCCTGCTCTTGTGATGAAGGCAGAGGACGTATTTTCCTGCGTTTAGTGCATAGCCAATTTCATAACCAACTCCGTGCGAGGGCACACTGACTTCCGCCAGCAAGATGTCGCTGGACAAGATCCAGTTTACGTCACGCGCGTAAACGTCTCTGGGGATAACTGCACGTTCACGGTCAAGGATATTTGATTCAGCCAAATGCGCGGTCGGGACCTCGTGTCCTCCATCTAATAAAAATTGGGTAATGGCTTGGTATTTTTTTTCATATTCACGCCCCCCCGTGATAGAACAGGCAAAATATATTTTCATCTATTTTCAGAGATAGATGTGAGAATTGACCTAGCAGGATCTTCTTCTTTTCTGATAATACTGCCACCTGAGCGGAGACTTTCTAATTCTACGCTTAAGCGCATCCAATCTTCGACCAGAAAAACAAAATGAGGGGTTTTGTCTTTGAAGAAAAAGGGGGAGAGGAAGAAGCGCAGGAATTTTCGCGAGGTAGGGTAGGATTTCAGGTCAATGACAATGGCTGTTTTTTTGAGTAGCGATTTCATTGAATCGCGTTGCCAATCGGAGAGTTCGGATGGGGGAAAAAGCCGAAACATCTCATTCGATCGTGTTTGTATGATGCGTTTATAGGATATGTTGAGCCTAAAAAACGGAGTAGCTAAGCGTAGGTATTTTGGGTAAGGGCGTACATACGCGGCTTTACGCGCGAGTAAGAGGAAGATGGTTACGAATAATGCAAATCCCGCAGAAAAAAAGACTACGGTGTCTCTCCAGCTTTTTTCAGGGTAGACATTGGGCAAAAACCACCAGAGGATAAAGAGGAGAATGCTGAGTGCTAGCGTGGCGGGATACCAACGGCTGAGGGTGTAGTCGTATATTAAAAGGCGATGTTTTTTGCCTGCTTTTGCCATTATCTTCTCCTTTTATTCTTTTACGCCAAGCTCTTCTCTCAGGGCATCTATTTTTTTTCCAAGATGTTCACCGCGCAGACTAAAGGTGATGTCGCCACGCGTACGTTCGATGATGCTACGAGCAATATCGGTTTGTCTGCGTAGACCGTGTGTGATGGCGTTGGGATAATCCATTGTAACCAAAACAGAATAAATTTCGTCCATTTGGGTTAGCAGACGTTCGGCTTCTTGCGAGTATCCGCTACGGAGTTCGTCGAGTGTTCTGCGGCGTAGTTCGCCAACAACTTCAGAGAGACCTTTGAGGTAAGTTGCGTGGGGAACATCAAGCTCGTCGAGAGTCACGAGGGGTTTCTCTTTGATTAAGGCGCAAGTCACTTCGGCTTCAACAAATTCTTTGAGTGCATCTTGAGTATACCCAGTATGATAGATATCGGGATGCTCAGGGAGGAGATCGTCTTTGAAGGTTTTTGCCAATAGCGTGGCTTGCGCTAAATGTTCGTTCATGCCCTCGTCATCGTCTCGGTGTACGGCGCGGATTGCTTTTGAGCAATGCTGAATTAAGGTGCGCGAGGTTGAGAGAGCTTTATCACGCGCTGCGGTTTGGACATCAAATTTTTCACGGATTTGCTCGGCGACAAGTTCTAGCTTTTCCATTATTCTTTTCCTTCATCTGTTTCGGGTTTTAAAAATGGACGAAAAAGGTTATCTGCTAGGGAATTGGCTTTGGGCATGGTGATTTCGCCGAAGGCATTTTCGTAGCGCGCCAAATTGTCATTGAGGGCTTTAAGCAATAGCTTTGCACTGACGGGCGTCATCACCACCCGTGTCCCGACTTTGGCTTTTTGCGAACCGGGAAGCAGGTGCGCAAATTCTAAAACAATATCAGCGGGAGAATGAGCAATTCTCGCTAAATTGGCATAAGTTGTAGAAAGCTCTGGTGAGATTTCCATTACTATTTTTGGGGGACGAAGGGGTTGCTTGGGTTCAGTCATTATTTTCTCTGCTTTAAAAAAAGCCTCGTGAGAGTGTCAGGTTCTCACAAGGCTTTGATTGTCTAAAATGGGATTTCGTCTTCTTGCGGAGGTTCCATGGCATTGCCCGCGCCGTAGTTCGCTCCGCTATTGCTGGCACCACCTCCGCTTGCGGCGGCGGTTTGGTCTTCTTGGCGGGATGATAAGAAGCGCACATTTTGTGCCGTGACTTCATAGGAAGCACGTGGGGAGCCGTCTTGTCCTGTCCAAACACGAGGTCCACCAGTGGCGGCATCTACAGTCATACGCCCCTCAACAAGTGCCATACGTCCCTTCTTTAAGTATTGGTTGCAGGTTTCGCCTAATTTTCCCCAAGCGGCAATACGAAACCAAATTGTTCTTTTCATTCTTTCACCGTTATTATTTGTATAGCTGTCATCAACAGCTATAGAGAAATTGGTTACGGCTGTTCCGCTTGGGGTATAGCGCATTTCTGGATCTCCACCAAGTCGTCCTACTAGAATCATTTTATGATATGACATTTTCTACTCCTTTAAATATGTTTCAATCCAAGGTTTTTCTTCTGGATTGTTTTTAGTAACGGCATCAACTATTAAATCCAATAATCGAATAGATTTTTTAGCTGTTACAACGATTTCTTCACTTTCATCATGAAGATTTTCTATATGTTTCCTTGCTTTGTGGATATTACTTGGAATTCCAGATGATTTATGATGAGTTAAGCTATTGCGCCTACGAACTATCTCTTTTAACAGAGAAAACCATTCTCCATCACGTGGCAACTCTTTTTTCGTAATAAGATATGGCACTAAAACCCATTTACTAAGAATGTCTAGCCTATCAATATAGTTCCGTACAAAAGTATCTGAAAAATGACGAGCTGCGTAATCGTAAATATACGCTTCAATTGCAGTTGTCGAAAAAAGGATAACTATCATCGCCTCTTTGCCCATGTCCGCCTCTAAAGAATCCTTTTCAGGTTCGTTTTTAGAATTTTGGAATTTCTTTTCTATGAGAAGAAGAGAAGCAAAGTGTTCTCGTGCGATATTTGAGAAATTAGAGATATGAGATACGCGAGCAATCATAATAAGGATAGGGATGAAACGCAAAAAATAGGGCTATTAAGGAAACGTGAACGCAATTGTACCCTACTCCTTTCTAAAATTCGCAACTTGTCAGAGAGGGGAGCACTAAAAGGGCGTTGGTTAATTTTACGCCGCCCCCTCTGTCCTACGGACATCTCCCCCAAAATGGGGGAGAATTTCCCCTCTCCC
>CAZAWS010000245.1:0-3724 GCA_964488755.1 uncultured Anaerolineaceae bacterium
GAGGGACGACCTGAGCGTAGCGAAAGGTCAGGCATTGTCCTGAGTTTATTGAAGGGGTGAGGGAAGTTACAACAACCTTTTAGTGCTCCCGATTTTGTTCTTGGTGGGGTAAAAATTTCGTAAAATCTGTATCGTCCTCTACTTTACCGTTAAAGATTTTAAGACTTTTCATCAAGAAATACCCTGTTTATCTGTGTTCATCTGTGGATAATTTTAGAACTATCGTAGAGAATTTTAAATCATTTTTCGACCTAAAGCCCAATCTCTTTCTTCACCAGATTGATTGCATTTCGCAACGCCTCTGCTGATTTACGCGGACTCTCTGCTCGCGCAATAGAACGCGATGCGCTGATTAACATCCCCAACCCGTCTTTGCGCAGACCAGCCTTGAGTGCGGAGGCTAAGTCGCCACCTTGTGCGCCAACTCCGGGCGCGAGAAACCACAAATCAGGTGCGGCAACGCGGACTTTGGCTAATGCCTCCGGTTGAGTTGCGCCGACTACAAGCCCGATGTTGTTATTTGTGTTCCATGTTTGGGCAAGTTTTGCGACGTATTCATATAACCGTAGGGGCGTAGCATGCTGCGCCCCTACGTCAACAACCATCAAATTTTGCAAATCATCGCTCCCCGGATTACTCGTCTTGCATAATAAAAAAGCCCCTTTCTCTGCATTTGCTATAAAAGGGTCTATCGAATCTTTTCCTAAATATGGATTCAGCGTAATCGCATCCGCGCCAAGATACCCGAAGGCAGATTTTGCATAGGCTTCGGCAGTAGATGCAATATCACCGCGTTTTGCATCTAAAATTAGGGGGATAGATAAGGCGTTTATGTGGGCGATCAGTTTTTTTAGCGCAGTCCAGCCCTCGGCACCGAAAATTTCGAAGAAGGCGGCGTTGGGCTTAAATGCTAGGGCATAATCTGCTGTTTCTTTAACGATTCTCAAGCAAAAATCAAGAGCGGATTCGGCTGTAGGATGTTCAAGGCGTTGTCCTGAGCCAGTCGAAAGGTCGGCAAGATGTGGGTCAAGTCCAATACAGAGTAAAGATTGGGCATCCTCTGCGCGTCCCTCCAAAATACTAATAAATGTTTTCATAAACTCTCCTTTGAGAAAAAAATGGAACGCGGATTTTCGCGGGTTAGGCGGATTAGCGCGGATCTTAAAAGCTTTTTAATTTAAAAAATCCGCGAGAATCTGCTAAATCCGCGCCATCCGCGTTCTATCGCTCTTACGCTTTTCCAAGCACCATCGCCAACAACGCCATTCTCACATAAAGCCCATACTCCATCTGCCGAAAATAGGCGGCACGGGGGTCGGAATCAACATCGGTGGTGATTTCGTTTACGCGAGGGAGAGGGTGCATGATAATCATTTGTTCTTTGGCAAGTTGCATCATTTCTGGATCAACAATGAACTCGTCTGCTACTTTTTTATAGTCAGCAGGGTTTTCAAAACGCTCTTTCTGGATGCGGGTCACGTAAAGTACATCCGTTTGCGGCAAAATCTCTTCAAGCGATGAATACTCTGCCTGCGGGATGCCTTTCTCGGCTACATCTTCCATTACCTCTGTGGGCATTTTTAAAATATCGGGGGAAACATAATTGAGTTTCACATCGTAAAGAGTCAGTAAACGTGCCAAAGAATGAACGGTACGCCCATATTTCAAATCGCCGAGCATGGTGACGGTCATGCCGTCAATTTCGCCTTCGCCGAGTTCTGAAAAGATGGTGAATAAATCGAGCAAAGCCTGTGTGGGGTGCTCGCCAATGCCATCGCCCGCGTTTAAAATCGGTTTTGATCCTGCCTCAGCCGCGATTTTCGCCGACCCCATCTCAGGATGCCGCAAAACAATCACATCCGAATAACATTCTAGCGAGCGAATGGTATCGGCGAGACTTTCGCCCTTCGAGACCGATGAGAATTTCACGTTATTAATCGGAATAACGCTCCCACCAAGACGCTCCATTGCGGCGTGAAAAGACGAGGATGTACGCGTGGAAGGCTCGTAAAATAAATTGGCTAAAATTTTGCCTTTAAGCAGGTCAAAGGTGCCAACGCGGTCGACCATCTCGTGCATTTCGTGGGCAACGCCGAAGATGTAGTCGAGGTCTTTTCGGTCGAATTGCTTGACAGATAAAATATCTTTACCGTACCAAGGCGAGAGGATATTATCGCCAAAGGGCAGGTGGGGGGATTGGGGGGAAGTGGGCATGAATTAGTCTCCTTGTTTTGTAGTTTTTTTGTTGGGTAGTCTTTTTATATTTGCTCTAGCTGCTGTCCTCCGCGGCGGGTTTTTAAGAAACTCAATACGCAATGTACATCTATGTCTTATAAAAAAACTTCCGAAGTTTTTAAGACTTCGGAAGTTTAATATAGACGATTAAAGGAAGAACAGAATCATTCTTTACCAAATCAATTTTATGCGAAAATGTGTGTTTCATATTTTGCTCCTTTGACGGTCTTCATTATACAACAAACTGTGCATATTTTTATGCAAAATTTCAAAAATGACCAAGCCTTTTTGATTCTGTGGTATCTTTTTCTCACCATGAAACTAAATAAACAACTTGACCAAATTCGTCAATCTTCCACCGTAGCGATGGCAGATCGCGTGCTGGCACTTAAAGCCAGTGGGCGTAAAATTATCCCCCTGCATGTGGGCGATCCAGATTTTGAGACTCCGCGCGCAATTGTGGATGCGGCAATGGATGCGCTAACGCGCGGCGACACTCATTACGCCTCCAGCCGCGGCGACCGTGATTTGAAGTTGGTTGCCGCCGAAAAACATTTGCGCGAAGTGGGCATCTCCTATGACCCCGAGAGCGAAATCCAAGTGACGCATGGGGGCATTCACGCCTATTATTTGGCGTTGCAATCCATCTTAAATCCGGGTGATGAAATGTTAATTCCCGACCCAAGTTGGGCGACTCATAGCAATATGGTCACGCTTTTGCGCGGGGTGGTGAAACGCGTCCCGGCACCGGCAGAGAATGGGTTTATTCCCCCCATCTCAAGTTGGGAAGCGGCACTCACGCCCAAAACACGCGCGCTTATCGTCAACTATCCTTCTAATCCTACTGGCGTTTATCCATCCAAAAAATATCTGCAAAAGTTGCAAGATTTCGCCATCCAAAATGATTTGTGGGTGGTGAGCGATGAGGTCTACCAGAATCTTTATTATGGTGAAAAACCGACTTCCTTGGGCGCGTTTCCTGAGGCGAAAGAGCGCACAATTTTGCTGAATTCTTTCTCGAAAAGCTATGCGATGACGGGCTGGCGGGTGGGCTATTTGCTTGCGCCAAAAGGGGTGATAGCGCGGGCGATTAAAGCCAGCCAGAATTCGATTACTTGCGTGGCACCCTTCATCCAAAAAGCGGCGGCGTTTGCGCTCAGAGACGCAGGCGTGCAAAAAGAAGCCGATGCAATGCGCGCCGCCTATGCCCGCAGACGTGCCTTAGTTTTGCGCGTTGCCGATGAGTATCCGAAGAGCCATCTCCAACTCACGCCACCGCAAGGGGCATTCTATTTCTTCTTAGATTTTCGTTTTTTGGGGCGTTCGTCTCTTGAAATTTGTGAAGAGATTTTGGACACGACCGGCGTTGCGCTCATCCCCGGCTCTGCCTTTGGGGAAGAGGGCGAGGGCTTTGCACGAATGACTGTCGCCGCGTCTGACGCGGACGTGGAAGAAGGGATTCGGGCTATTTTTGAGTGGGTGGGGGAGC
>CAZAWS010000246.1:0-3720 GCA_964488755.1 uncultured Anaerolineaceae bacterium
GCGGTTTGGGGTACACTCTCAGGTCCTATGATTGAGTGGGGCATTCGAGACATTACAGTCAAAACACTTGGGATGGACCTATCCCAAGCTGACCGTGAAGGGCGCATCATCATGCTCTATCACACCATCGCAATGACAATTCTTGCAATCGAAGTCTATTTCATCACCGATATTATCCCAATGAAACGCCATGAGCAGACTATGATCAACGGTACAATCACCGTTGGCTATATGACTGCGCTAGTTTTTGGTCTGCTTTTTGCCTATTTTGGACATAACTTCACCTATCATGGACTTTTCTTGGTTGGGCAATCGCTCGTCTTTTTCGCAGGTCTCCTCTTAGCCGCTGCGCTCTGGCCCTGGAAAAAAGAGTATTATCTGCCAGAAGGCTCGCCTTATTCCCGCTCTAAAAAGGGCATGAACTTAGAACGCGCCGCCTTCTTCGCTATGGCATCCGCGACCTTGCTCTCTGCTACTTGGGGCGCAACAACCGGCTCCTTCTGGGCAAATGGACATGAAACCTTTTTAGCTGAAAACCTAATCCGCCATCCGCTCCACACATCTTTGCAAAAAGCCATTATCGGTCACTTGCATATTATGGTCTCCTTGGCGGCTTCTGCAATCACTTTAGTTGTTGGTAGATGGCTAGACTTCAAAGGAAAATTGCATCAATGGGGTATCCCCATGGGCATTGTCGGTATCATAGTTCTTACAGCAGGCGCACTCTCCATCGTTTGGCTTCCTTGGGCACATAACATCATTTATGTTGGCGCAGTCTTTATTATGATGGAAGCCTTATTCTTCGTGATTTATTCATGGGATATGCTGATTAAGACTGGCACAGCTGATATTGAAAACCCATCTTTTATGCAAAAACTTGGTGCTTTGTTCAGTGACCCGCTTAAATTCGGCGTTGGCTGGCAAATGGTCTTTATGAACTTCACCGTTAGCGGTGTTGGCATTTTCATGGCTATCCGTTTAGAACAGATTTTCCGCGTTTGGCCCGCAAGAGAAGAACGCATTACGTTGACTGGTCACTGGCATATTTTAGCCGCTCTGATTGCCACAATCATTATCATGTACTACGCCGACCTTTCTGGTCTTAAAGGAAAAACACGCAAATGGTTCGGGTGGATTTTGATTATCGCATCAGATATTGCCTTTGCCTCAGCGACCATTTTTTCCATGAAACGTCTTTTCGTAGACGCTGTTCACCAACAAACAACGGTTAATACAACTATGTTGCTAATTGATTTCGGCTTGGGCATCATTCTGATTATGTTTGCTCTTTTCATGGGATGGCGTTTATACGACCTCTTCCTAGAAAAAGGACAATGGAAAAAAGAATTCAATGCAGAGAAAGAAATTAGTGCCAAAGCCGAACTTGAAGACCAAAAACGTAAAATGGCTGAACTTGAAGCTACTTTGAAGGAGGTGTCCAAATGAAACGGACCATCTTTAGTCTAATTTTCCTTGCTATGCTGGTAACAGCTTGTCAACCCGCACCCAGCCTTGGCGCAATCACCCCTCCGTACATCGAAACAGGTATCGATTCAGAAGCGTGGGCAACTGTCCCCGCGGGTGAATTCCCTGAAGGTTCAGAAAGCCACATGACGATGATTGATTATGATTATCAAATCATGGTCACAGACGTCACCGTTGAACAATACGCCAAATTCCTCACCGAAGCAGTTGCTTCCGGAGATGCCGCCATCGGCGAATTTGAACTTGAAGCAGGTGAAGAGACATGGACAGAAGAAGGCGTAGCAGGTTATTATCCAGGTGACCCTTTCCAAGGTGCAAAACACGAAGAAGAAGTTAAAGCTGGCGATCATCTCTACGTCTCTTTTGTGGAAGGTTTGCGCCTCACCCATGACGGCGATACCTTTACTGCCATCCCTGAATATGCAAACCATCCGATGACAATGGTCTCTTGGTTCGGTGCTAATGCCTATTGTGAATACTACGACGCTCACCTCCCTCTCGAACTCGAATGGGAAAAAGCTTTTCGCGGCACAGAAGTCGAAGGCAAAAATGACGATGGACGCCCCTTCCCTTGGGGCTATGAAATTCACAAGAATAACGCCAACTATTACTCCTCTTTCGACGCATTTGTAAAAATGTTTGGGAAATTGGGTAACACCACACCAGTTGGCTTCTACAATGGCAATACTTATGACATTGAAGGCGAGAGCTACGAAACCCTCGATTCAGCCAGCCCCTACGGTCTCTACGACATGGCTGGAAATGTTTGGCAATGGATGGGCGACGACCACGTCGATCAGCACTACCGCATGATGCGCGGTGGCAGCTTCTATTCCTACGAAGTTGACTTGCGTGCTTGGTACGAAAATAGCTCAGGACCAATCTACTATGCTCCGGATCTAGGCTTCCGTTGTGCAAAATAAGTGCTAAATTCTAGAAAATGGGCGACATATTATTGTCGCTCATTTTCCTCTACATTACCTATTTCTTCTAACAATAAGTGTTGGAGTACTAAAAATGAATAAACTCAAAGCCAAACTCCGCCTTTATTTTCCACTCATCAAAAGCCTGCAAACCGCCCTTTTACTCGTAACAGGCGTAGCCGGATATACGAGTGCGCGTTGCCCCATTTCATCCCCTCCAACCATGCTGGGACTTGTCTTGAGCCTCTTTCTCACTATCAGCGGCAGCACCATTCTTAACATGTGGTACGATCGTGATATAGACGCACTTATGCCCCGCACGGCAAAACGCCCTCTCCCCTCTGGCAAAGTTGACCCTACCGAAGCTCTACGCGTCGGGCTTATTATCTCAATTATCGGTGTTGGGATGGGTGTTGCGATGGACGCTCTCTACGGTCTCATCATTTTCGGCGGAATCTTCATAGACGTTGTTGTTTACACCATCTGGCTCAAACGCAAAACGGCTTGGTCTATCGTTTGGGGCGGCATTTCCGGCGGAATGCCCATCCTCGCGGGGCGCGTGCTTGGTGTTGGTGGATTCGATTGGGTCGGGTTCGCGCTTTTATTTGCCATCCTCTTCTGGATTCCCACCCATATTCTCACTTTTTCCATGCGCTATTTTGAAGATTATAAAAGCGCAGGCGTACCAACTTTTCCATCTACTTACGGTTTTCACTTCACTCGCGTCACCATCGCCATCTCAAGCGTTTTAGCAGCCGTTTTCATCGGTGGCGCAGCCTACGGCATCGGCGCAACTTGGGGCTACCTTCGCCTCATGGCAGTTCTCTCAATTGGGCTATTCAGCCTTGCCATTGCCAGTGTTATCAAACCCTCTGAAAAAGTTAATTTTGGGCTTTTCAAATACGCATCCCTCTATATGCTTAGTTCAATGATTTTACTCATGTTCTAGCATTATAAAATTACTTGTTTATAAGACTGCTGAGGATTCTCAGCAGTCTTTTTTTTTGTATTACTTGGTAGTAAAATTACCCTTACAACTTACCCCTTGGAGGAAGCTATGAAAAAAATATCTATTCTTGATCGTGTTCTACTCCTAATTACAGGATTACTCGCCGCCTATCAAATTGTTGTAGGCGTAGACGGAGCCGGGACGCTCGCGGTGTCAGCTTATACCGTAGCCTTTGGCGTGTTGCTGGTAGCAGGCTTGCTCATCATCATTATGGGATTCGATATCCTCGATAGCCCGCTGGTTGTCATCGTTTCAACCATCATCCCCTTAAGCCTCTCACTAGGTCTCGTTTCTCAATATCTT
>CAZAWS010000247.1:0-3715 GCA_964488755.1 uncultured Anaerolineaceae bacterium
GTTCCCTTCAAGGGAACGGGGGCTTCTACTACTGAAGTTTATGGTTTGTTCTACGTGCTAATAAACTCTACATCAGTGGTTTCTGCGCCACCGGGTGCTTTACTTTTGAATTGGCTCATATAAAGAGCATAGTAGAAATCTTTGTTTTTCATCAGTTCATCATGAGGGGCGTATTCGACAATATCGCCACCGTTAACGACCATGATTTTTGACGAATCACGAATAGTCGCTAGACGGTGGGCAATAGAGAAGCTGGTTTTGCCTTCCATGAGTTTGTGCATCCCGTCTTGAATGAGTTTTTCTGTGCGGGTATCTACGTTGCTGGTTGCTTCATCTAAAATCATTAACTTGGGTTCCGCCACCATAGCACGGGCGATGGTAATCATCTGGCGTTGCCCTTGGCTGAGATTGGCACCGCGCTCGGTGAGCATGGTGTCGTAGCCTTGCGGCAGATGCATGATGAAGTCATGCGCATTCGCGTCTTTTGCGGCGGCGATAGCCTCTTCTTCAGTGGCACCCTCACGAGCGTATAGTAGATTGTTCATTACGGTGTCGGTGAAGAGGAATGCCTCTTGTAGCACTACGCCAACTTGCTTGCGAAGGCTTGCTTGGGTCAGCTTGCTGAGGTCTTGCCCGTCAATGAGGATAATGCCGCTGTCAATATCGTAATAGCGTGTGAGGATGTTAATCAGCGTGCTTTTGCCTGCGCCAGTGGGACCACAAATACCGATGCTTTCACCCGGTTGCACCTCAAAGGTGTTTTTGCGTAAAATCTTGCGTCCGGGAATGTAGCTAAAGTCCACATCAACACATTCTAGGTGTCCGCCTTTGAACTCATATTCAGTTGCATCGGGGGCATCTTTGACGGTCGGTTCCTCATCAATAATCTTGAAGACTCGTTCTCCGCCTGCCGAGGCATTTAGGGCGTTCGTAATGAGGTTGGCAATCTGGTTTAGGGGTGAGGCTAATAATGCCGCATATCCAGAGAAGGCAAGTACCACGCCTAAGGTTGTTTTTCCATTGATGACCATTAAAGTACCCGCAACCATCACCAATACATTTTGGAAGAGAGTGAGTGTTTGGGTCATCGGGAGCTGCATTAATGCGGCTAAGAAAGCTCTTTTTCCTATTTGATAAACATTAGCGGCATATTCTTCGTGCTTTTTCTCTGTCCATTCTCTACGGCGTTTGCTGATGACTACTTTATGCCCAGCGAGGGTTTCTTCTTGGAATCCGCTTATTTCGCCCAACTCTTTTTGAAGACTAATAAAGGCAGGGGAAGCTATTTGGGTGATGACATAAATGCCAATTAGCAAAAATGGGACAGTGGTTAGGGCTACAAGTGCTAGTTTCCAATTAATCAGTACCATTACACCGAAAATTAGAATAACTTGAAATGTCGCTCGAATAATTTGGTTGACCGCGTTGGTATAAAATAAAGAAACAACCTCAGCGTCATTGGTGACATTACTCGAAAGTTCACCAGGGGGATTCTTGTAGAAAAAATCCATCGAAAGAGTCTGGATATTCGAGAAGAGATTTGTCTGCAATTTATAAAGGGATTTAGTCGCCATGCTGGCAAAGGTGCGATCAGAAATAAAGCTGAATGTCAGATAGAAGACACCAGCAATAACGCCATAAATCGCCCAGCGGGTTAGCACATCTGCGCTACCGTTGGGGTCGCTGATTTCGTTCATGCCCTCGCCTGTGATATAGGGTAAGGCGATCAGCCCAAGTAATGCGATCACGCGGGTTACTGTGCCCAGTATAAATTTGGGACGTTGTTCCCCGCCAATCATATAGGCTAAGAGACGTGATAATGTGCCCGAAGAAAGATCGGCTTGCTCTGAACTGGTTACTTCTTGTTTATCCATCGTTTTGGTTGCGGTGCTCATGCTGCCTCCTCTAGGTCAAGTCCTTCGGTGACCCCGCCACCAAGTTGCGATTCGTAAATTTCTTGATAAAGCGGACTGCTTTCAAGCAATTCTTCGTGATTGCCTTCGGCAACAATTTCGCCATTTTCTAATAGGTAAATATAATCTAGGTCAATAACGGCACTGATACGTTGAGCAACATAGATTGTCGTAGCGTTATTCATAAATTCAGGGATGGCAGATTGCACACGCCCCTCGGTGGAGGCATCTAGTGCGCTGGTGCTGTCATCGAGAATAATCACTTTGGGTTGCGCTGTAAGCGCGCGGGTAATAGATAGTCGTTGTCGCTGTCCACCAGAGAAGTTATAGCCACGTCTGGCAACTGGGGCATCCCATTCTTCTGGGATATTGCTAACAAAACCATAAGCATCGGCGGCTTTGGCGGCATCAATCATCACATCATCGTTCACTTTTGGGTTGCCAAATTTAAGATTGACGCGTACATCGCCTTGGAAAAGCACTGCCTCTTGTAAGGCTATGCCGATAATTTTTCTTAAATTCTCTTGGGGGATATCGCGTACATCTACGCCGTCTATAGTAATGCGCCCTTCGGTGGCATCATAGAAACGTGGAATTAAGTTGACCAGCGCACTTTTCCCTGCGCCAGTTGCGCCTAAAAACCCAACTTGTTGACCGGCTTTAATGCTTAGGTTGATATTCTTTAACGCGGGCGGGTCAAATTTACCGTCTGGTCGGCGGAAAGCAAAGGAAACATTTTCAAAACGTATTTCACCTTTGACCTTTTCCATGTCCATCTCTTTGGCTTCATCTTTGTCCTGCACAGTCGGTTCAGCATCGTAGGCTTCAAGAATACGCTTGGCAGAAACATCGCCACGCAATACCAAAGGAATAACAATAGCCATCAACGCCAAAGGTGCAACAATCATTGACATATAAGAGTTGAAAGTGCTAACCTGCCCTACGCTCATGCCTGAACCGCTTAATACATTATTGCCACCAGCCCACATAGAAAAAACGATAGAGAGCTGACTTACGCCCGTTAGCAAGGGGGAAAAAAAAGCCACTCGCCAAGCGGCTTGCAATGCCGGCACACGTAAATTAGCAGCATCTTTATTAAATTTTTCAACCTCATACTCTTCACGTACAAAAGCCTTAACAACAGAAATCCCTGTTAGGTTTTCTTGTAAGGTATTGTTCAGGTCGTCTAAACGTTCCTGACGTTTTTTATACGCCCTAGCTATGGGTGGGATTAGCCACCACATCAACGATAGAACAGTAATAACAACAATTATTAGTACCCAAACTAAATCGGGGGTGTTTTTGATTGCCAACAGGATGGTTACTAATAGCATAAAGGGCGCATAAGCACCTAAGATAATGCTTTGCTGCATCGCATTTTGCACATTGATTGTGTCTGCGTTTAGGCGCACCATGAGCTTGCCAGTAGAGAGATGATCGAAGTTTTCAAAGGAATAAGCCTGCGTTTTTTCGTATAATAATTTACGAACCATATACGAAGCGCCCTGTGAAAAAAAGACAGCTTGTGAGGCGGCGATAGCCATTGAAACGCCCATAATTACCGCCAAGCCCATCATATTAAGACCAATATCTAAGGCGGCTTCAACATCGCCTGCAATCATGCCTTGGTTGACTAAGGGGGTAATCAATGTGGAATAGCTAACTGTTGCAAATGCCGCAACAAACATCATCACTTGCGAAAGGAAGAACCGCCATTTATGCAGTTTTACAATCGCAAATATCTTTCCAAACGATTTGACCATTTTTTTGTGCCTCCATTGAGGAAGAATGAGTAGGTTAGT
>CAZAWS010000248.1:0-3708 GCA_964488755.1 uncultured Anaerolineaceae bacterium
AAATATGTCCCTTCCCCCATGTTGGGGGAAGGCTAGGATGGGGGAAAAAACGAGAAATACACATTTCATATCAGACAAAATCTACCACTACCAAATAATTAAAGAAAAACACGGCTAGGAGTCACAGAGTGACGCTTAGCCGTGCGTTTTTAAGGAAGTGTTCTTAATGACATTTTTTAGTCACTCACCATCGTTCCTACTTTTTCTCCGTGCAAGGCAGATTGAAGTGCGCTATCATCCCAGAGATTGAGTACCAAGATTGGCATTTCATTATCCATACAAAGGGAGATAGCGGTGCTATCCATCACGTTTAGGCGGCGGTTGAGGACATCTATATAGCTAAGTTTGTCAAATTTGACTGCCTCTGGATTTGTTTTTGGATCGGAGTCATATACGCCATCTACTTTGGTGGCTTTGATGAGCACCTCAGCACCTAACTCCATTGCGCGGAGAGCGGCGGCTGTGTCGGTGGAGAAATAGGGGTTTCCGGTTCCGGCACCCAAGATGACTACACGTCCCTTCCTTAGGTGATTAATAGCACGCCGCCGAATATATGGCTCTGCTACGGTACGCATCTCAAGCGCGGTTTGGACACGCGTCTCAATTCCCGTTCTTTCTAAGGCATCCATAAGAGTCATGGCGTTCATTACAGTTGCTAACATCCCCATATAATCTGCGGTGGCTCGATCCATGCCACGGTCTAGACCCTGTTTACCGCGCCAAAGATTGCCAGCCCCAATTACAATCATAATCTCTACGCCCAGATCGTAAATATCTTTAATTTTTTGGGCTATTGATTCGGCTTCAGAGACATCAATACCGTAGCCAGAGGGGGATGATAATGATTCGCCACCCAGCTTAAGCAAAATTCGTTTATATTTTAATTTAGGCATGTTTTCTCCTTTTACGCTTCACGTTTCGCGAGTCAAGATACAAAAAAGGTCAACCATAAGGTTGACCTTTTTCAAAATTTATTTTCCAATATGTTCGCCCAACTCCCAACGTTGGAAGCGGCGGATAACTATATTCTCACCAAGTGCACCTATCTTATCCATAATGAGGTCCTTGACAGTGATGCTATCGTTACGGATATACTTTTGTTGCATAAGGCAAATCTCTTCTTTATATTTATTCAATCTGCCTTCAACAATTTTATCAATGATATTTTCCGGCTTGCCTTCTTCGATGAAGCGTTTTCGTGCAATATCGGCTTCACGTTCAAGAACTTCTGCGGGGATATCTTCTTCTTTCACAAATAGCGGGGCTTCTGCGGCAATTTGCAAGGCAATTTCATGTGCCAATTCACGAAAACCTTCACCACGAGCAACAAAATCAGTTTCGCAGTTAAGTTCGAGAATAACGCCAATTCTGCCATCACCATGTGAATAAAGTTCAACCACACCATCACCTGCATCACGATCGGCACGTTTGGCAGCTTTTTTCATACCTTTTTGTCGCAAAAAATCGACTGCTTTGTCGTAATCGCCATTGGATGCTTCCAAGGCTTTTTTGCAGTCAGTAATACCCACACCCGTAGTGGCGCGTAGTTCTTTAATCATATCTAGTGTAATTTTCATATTCTGCCTCTACTCCGCTTTTTCTTCAGCGTTTTTTTCTTTTGCAGCTTCTTCTGCCACTTTTTCTTCAGTTTTTTCTGCTACAACTGCTTCACGCTCATCGCTCATTTTCTTAAGTGTAGCTGCGCCAAGCAACTCTTCATCACTCAAATCAGAGGCATCTTTTACAGGCTTAGTTGCCTTACGCCCAGATCTCTTAGCGGGCAAAGCTTCAGCTGCGGCTTTTGCTTCTTCCTCGTCATCAGCTCGCACCGCTTTACCTTCAAGAACAGCATTTGCCATTATGCCAACTATCAATTTAATTGCACGAATAGCATCATCGTTCGAAGGAATTACATGGTCGATATAGCGGGGATCATAATTTGTATCTGCCATCGCAATCACAGGAATTTTAAGCAAATTAGCCTCGTGAATAGCGGCATCTTCGCGTCCTATATCAACAACAAAAAGCAATCGAGGAACACGTTTCATCGTAATAAGACCAGAAAGGCGGTGATGCAAACGATCAATTTTGCGTTGAATCATCAAGCCTTCTTTTTTCGTTAGCAAATCAACTTCGCCGCTTTCTTGCATCTTTTCTAATCGCTTTAGTTCATCAATGCGTTTAGAAATAGTGGGCCAATTTGTTAGCGAACCGCCAAGCCAGCGTTCGTTTACATAAGGCATACCGCAACGCTCTGCCTCATCAGCAACCGTCTGTTGTGCCTGTCGTTTTGTACCAACGAAGAGAATCTCTCCGCCATCAGCAACAGTCTGGCTTACGAGACTATAAATTTCTCTAATTGCCCTTACAGTTTGTTGCAAATCAATAATGTGAATTCCATTACGTTCCGTAAAGATATATTCGCCCATCTTCGGGTTCCAACGGTTGGTGCGATGCCCAAAGTGAACGCCACTTTCGAGTAAAGCTTTCATTGTTACAATTTTAGCCATGAGGGTATAAACTCCTTTGCGTTTTTTCCTCCGCTTTCTTCATCCTTGCCCTGACCGCGCTCATTATTGATCCGCGGCACGCAGGGTAAGTCCAAAAGCGTGTGTAATATGCTTCTCCTCCGCGAGGAGAACGGCACACAGTATACCATATTTTTTGGGGGATGAAGAGACGATTCGCGCGCGTTTCTAGCTTGGTGAGGCGTGGTAAAGAGAAGATGTAAAGAAAAGCATTTTCCAAAGATATCCAGTATAATCAATAAGAATTCAAGTCAATCAAGGAGATTAAAATGACAAATACAACAGATAATTTAAAAGAAGCCTTTGCTGGTGAAAGCCAAGCCTTTCAAAAATATACCGCCTTCGCTGCTAAAGCAGAAAAAGAAGGGATGCCCAACGTAGCTCGTTTATTCCGTCTAACTGCCCAAGCCGAGCAAATCCATGCGGACGGGCATTTTAAAGCATTAGACGGCGTTGGCTCCACCTCTGAAAACCTGCAAGCCGCTATCGAAGGCGAGACCTTTGAATTTGAGAAAATGTATCCGCCCATGTTAGCTACTGCTGAGGAAGAAGGACATAAAGCCAAACGAATGTTCAAATATGCAGTAGAAGCTGAAGAAGTCCATGCTAAACTTTATGGAGAAGCACTCGAAGCAGTTAAAGCCGGTAAAGACCTCGACACTGATTTCTTCCTTTGCCCCGTTTGCGGTTATATCGAATTTGGTGCAGCTCCCGATAAATGCCCAATTTGTAACTTGCCGGGATCGAAGTTTATCAAAGGATAGGTTTCACCACAAAACTCATAAAAAACTCCGCTAAAAAATTAGCGGAGTTTTTTGTTTGATTTGTTTTTTGCCTTTGCTTATCAAAACATCTCTACCGTACATTTAGAATTCACCGCTGATAAACGCAGATAAACAGGATTCTTTTCGATGGGAAGATGCAAAACAATGTCTTGGAAATATTTTTATATTTGCAAACTTCGTTTTTTTATAATTTCACGATCAAAAAATCTTTAAAGCGTAATTGGTCACCCTCCTCTGCTCTAGCCGCTGTCCCCAGCAGCGGTTTATGAGAAGACCGCCGCCGAGGAGGGCGGCGGAAGCAGTATTTTAAGGGAGAGCGTGACCAATCACCCTAAAAGTCTTCCCTTCGACAAACTCAGGACACCGCCTCTCTTTAACGCCCAAAGGCGCACCCA
>CAZAWS010000249.1:0-3703 GCA_964488755.1 uncultured Anaerolineaceae bacterium
TGCAAGGGTTGCAAGGGTTGCAAGGGTGACAAGGGTGACAAGGGTTGCAAGGGTGACAAAAGGTAGAAGAGAGGCAAAGGTGATGGAAAAAAAAGAGGAACAAAAGCTGAATGCTTAAACACTTTAAAGCACTAAGCACAAAACATAAGGAAGAGAAAAAAATGGAGAAAGTTGTTATTACGGGAACAGGGGCTATTAGCCCAGTAGGCTTAAATGTAGCAGATACTTGGCAAAATATCATTAATGGCGTTTCTGGTGTTGCACCGATTACGCGTTTTGACGCATCTCAATGGCGCACACAAATTGCTTGCGAAGTAAAAAACTTTAACCCCAAAGATTATATGTCCGCAAAAGATGCTCGACGACGCGATCGCTTTGAGCATTTTGCCACTGTCGCCGCACAAGAAGCACTCCAAAGTTCAGGGCTAGAAATTACCGAAGAAAATACAGGGCGCATCGGCGTTCTCGTTTCATCGGCATTGGGCGGGCTAAAATCACTTCAAGATTCAATTCTCCGACTAGAAAAAGAAGGACCAAAACGCATCAGCCCCTTCTTAATCCCTATGATTATGCCCAATGGCGCGGCAGGTTTGATTGGAATCGACCACGGCATCAAAGGTCCTGCCATGTCCGTTGCCTCAGCCTGTGCATCGGGAATTGACGGGATTGGTTTGGCGTGGATGATGCTCCGTCTCGGCATGATTGACGCCGCGGTAACCGGTGCTTCAGAATCTGTTCTCAGCCGCACGGGGATCGGTGCTTTCGATAGAATCAATGCTCTTTCTCTCAAAAAAGACTATACAATGACCCCCGCCCCCTTCGATAAAAACCGCGATGGATTGGTCATGGGCGAAGGCGCGGGTATCTTGGTGGTGGAAACCGAAAGCCACGCCAAAGCACGCGGTGCCGATATACTCGCCGAATTAGCCGGCTATGCCGCAACCGCAGACGCTTTCCACGTCACGGCGCCCTCTTCAGATGGCTCTGGTGGTGGCACAGCCATTTCAAACGCGCTCATTTCTGCGGGCGTTAATCCCGATGAAATAGATTATATTAACGCCCACGGCACTGCCACACCACTCAACGATGTCACCGAAACCAAAGCAATCAAATATGCCCTCGGAGAACAAGCCTATAAAGTGCCAACCTCTTCAACCAAATCTATGACTGGGCACATGATGGGCGCAACAGGTGCGCTAGAAACAATTTTCTGCGTAAAAGCGATTCAAGATAGCGTTATGCCCCCTACCATCCATTACGAAACCCCCGACCCCGAATGTGATTTAGATTATATTCCTAATCAGGCAAGAGAGAAAAAAATAGAAGTTGCCATCAACAACGCCTTTGGCTTTGGCGGGCATAATTCGGTCTTGGTCGTAAAAAAATACGCTTGAAATATAAGTTAGCCATTTGATATTTTCCTCGAAGTTCCCATAAAAGCGTAATGATTAAACTCGAAGTGCAACGCATTTTTCAAATACGTTGCACTTCTTTTTATTTTTTGGATATGGGAAAGGTGCGCGCGTGTTTTAGGCTTACGTGCCCTTAAATTGCGTTTTGCTGGCGTAACCAGTTTTCCGTTAAATCAAAAACTTCTTGCTCCCAAACGTGTGCGCTGTAGGTGTGGTCTGCGCCCTGAATAAAATGCAGGGATGCGCGTTCTTTACCCACTGCTTCAAAATACCGCTCCGCCTGTGATATGGGGATAGTTTTATCACGCGTACCGTGCAAAATCAGCACGTTTTTAGGGTGATTTTGAATTCGTTTCAAAGGGTCTACTTCTTTAGCTGTCTCCCCAAAGGCTTCACCAACCAAGTGACCGCCTAAATCAAAACTACCGTCTGCTTGCGCGCCTAAAGGGGCTGGGAATTGCCCCGCCCACGCTGCACTTTCCTCAACGAATCTTACAGGTTCTGCCAACGCCGACCAAAGCACCAGTGCGCTGATATTTTCATCATCCCCCGCTAGCGTAGCGGCAATTGCTCCACCCAAGCTCAAGCCAAGGACGCTCACCCGTTCGGGATCCACCTCAGGTTGACTGCGCAACCATGCTAGAGCCACGCGCGCATCGTCCACTTCATCTGGAATCGTCATTTCTTTGAATTCCCCTTCGCTCTCGCCAGAACCGCGGAAATCGAATCGCAAGACAAAAAATCCAGCGTCTGCCAAACGTCTTGCCATTTTAACGAAAATGAAGTGACTCTCTATGCGGTCGCCCGTAAAGCCATGACACATCAAAACTGCGGGGGCGCGCTCATCGGTATCAGGAGAATGAGTCATCCCAACCAGACGCTGATCTTTATTTTGAAACGTTATTATTTTTTCCATTATTCAATTGCTCTGCCGTGTTCGTCTACTTCTTTGGCTTCGCCTTGCGTAACAAAAAGCATGGTGATAATTGCCAAACCGAAGAAGATGGGCACAACGGTAAAAAGTTTTCTGAAATCACCCCCCGCTTGTTGCACAAACCAACCGATGACGGCGGGTCCTAGAATGGCGGCTAATTGCGAGGCAATATAATATAAGCCTGTATAAGTGCCTAACATGCGCTCGTCTGTGCTGGTATCAATGATCATGGGCAAAGAGTTGATGTTGACCAACGCCCAACTTGCACCACCGATTGCCAGCAAAACAACAATAACGGGGATGCTGCTGATATTGTTGATGACCACTAAGGATACGGTGAAAATGCCTAAGCCCGTAATAATCGCTTTTTTGCGACCATATTTGGAGCCAATAAAACCTGCTGGAATAGCAAAGATGATAAAAGCGATTAAGGCAACGCTAAAAATCATCCCGGCTTTGCCCGGTGTGAGTTCTAAAACGGTAACACCAAAAGATGTAAACCAAGTATCCATCCCGTTGAAGGCGATAAACCAAAAGAAAATAGACATCATCAAAAAGACAAGCGTGCGTCTATTGGCTGTGGGCACATCTTTTAATTTCTTCAAAACATTTAAGCCTTCTCGTTCATCGCTCCCTTCACCCAAAACAACACTGGCTTCTCTCTCTTTAACCAAAAGGAAGAGGGCAATGACTGCCGCGATTAACAAGATTGCGCCTGCAATGAAAGGAATCCAAGGGTTAATATCAAAGAGGGGTCCAAGAGCTAAAGCTCCAACTACGCCCGCCATGCCGCCCATAAAATTAATCACGCCGTTCGCTTTGCTTCGTAGCGGACTAGGGGTAAGGTCGGGCATTAACGAAACAACCGGCGTACGGAAAGCCGACATCGCCAAAAGCATAATGGCGAGAACAATCATAAATATCGCAAAAAGACCTTGCATCTCTCCCACATTACCATTTGTTTCTGCCGTAATCATACTTGGCGCAAAGGGAATAAAAGCAAAAGAAATCGCGGCAATGGGGGCAAAAAATAAGATAAAAGGCATCCGCCGCCCAATTTTGGTAAAGGTACGGTCACTCAACGCACCAATAATAGGCAAGAGAAATAGTGCCGCAAGATTATCTAAGCCCATCACGAGACCCGTTGTAACGGTATCTAGCCCAAAGCCCATCATTGGGTTGGTCTGATAAACATCAAAGGAAGCATTTCCCGATTGTAAATAAAGTGGCACAAAGCTGTTATAAACGCGCCAAAGTATCTCAATACCAAAAAAGCCCAAACCTATTAGAAAAGTGAAGCCCCAATTAAGTTTTAGTGCCGTGCCTTTTTTTTCACTCATTTTGTTCTCCTTTATTT
>CAZAWS010000250.1:0-1169 GCA_964488755.1 uncultured Anaerolineaceae bacterium
CCTGCGCCCAGACTTCAATTCCCAGAAGGCGAACGTTTGGGGCGTGTATCTGTCTTTCCAAATTTTTTCTCTACATCCATAAAAGCAGAGCCTTATATCAATGCGGCATCTGTTAGAGAGTTGCCCGAAGATTCGATGGTGGTTTGGCTTCGTGAAGTTGTTGGGGAAGCAAAATCGGTCAGCAAAAGATGGGTTGAAACCCCCGAAGGGTATGTTTATGCTCCCGATTTGCAACCAGTGCGAAATTTACCCAATCTCCCTATGGCAAGTTTACCCGAAGGAAAAGTCGGTTTTTGGGCTGAAGTAACTGTGCCTTATGTTGATTTGCTTTTAGCGAATCCCCCGGCGCGTTCTGGCTGGTATAAGAATGCTTTTGTAAACGGTTTTACGCCGCGCTTATATTATGGTCAGGTAATTTGGGTTGACCAAATTACAACAAATGAATCAGGGCAAGTTTTATATCGATTTAATGAAAAATATGGCTATGGTGATTTATTTTGGGTAGATGGAACGGCACTATATCCCTTAACGCCTGAAGACATTTCGCCTATTCATCCTGATGTAGACCCTGAGCAAAAACATATTTTGGTCAACACAACCTATCAGACCCTTTCATGTTTTGAGGGCGAGCAAGAGGTTTTCTTCTGTCGTATTTCTACAGGGTATGAGAGTGAGAGCTATTTCACGCCTCCGGGGCAATATAACCCACATCGAAAATTGTTTTCTATCCCTATGGGTGCATCTTCAACTGAGGGACGCTCAGGATACGACACTCCCGCGGTCGCTTGGCCTATTTTTATGAACGGAAATGGCATCGCAATTCATGCCGCTTTTTGGCATAATGATTTTGGCACACGCCGCTCTCATGGTTGCGTAAATGTTTGTGCAGAAGACGCAAAATGGCTTTTTCGCTGGACAACGCCCTATCTTTCCTTAGAGGAAGACGAGGTGAGCTTAACTTGGCCCGATCACGGAACCGTTGTCAACGTAGTCAAACGTAGCCTTTACTAAAGACAAAGTAAGTGTTCAGACCTCAGACTTTAGACATCAGATTTGCCGAAAACAAATAGATCTTGAAGCCTTTATGACAGTTGCTCAAAATTTTGACGGTAAAATAGGGTAGTGCGACTGTATTTTGTTTGGAAAAAAGATTAAGTCTGAGGTCTTAT
>CAZAWS010000250.1:1269-3685 GCA_964488755.1 uncultured Anaerolineaceae bacterium
TTACAAGACAAAAACTGAAGAAGAGGTATTTTTATGGATTTAAGCAACATCACAATTGGTTTAGCTTTTATTGCTGGCTTGGCTTCTTTTCTTTCTCCCTGTGTTTTTTCACTTGTCCCTGCTTATATTGGCTATCTTAGCGGACGTGCAGCGGGCGGAGAAGGCGGAAAAGACAGTAAACTTGCCACTTTTTTGCATGGAGTGGCATTTGTACTTGGCTTTAGCATAATTTTTGTTCTCTTAGGCGTAGCCGCATCAGCTTTTGGTGGTGCACTTTACGGAATTCGAGAATGGCTGGCAAAAATTGGCGGCATTGTAGTGGTCGTTTTTGGTTTACACATGATTGGCGTTTACCGCATCCCCTTCCTTGAATACGATACTCGCGTACAGGAATTGCCAGATCCTAAATATGGCTATCTCTCCTCGCTACTTTTAGGCGTTTTCTTCTCAGCGGGCTGGTCGCCCTGTGTTGGACCCGTCTTAGGAGCAATTTTAACTCTAGCCCTCAACAGCGGAAATATCTTGCAAGGCACAACATTACTCATTGCTTATTCTGCTGGCTTAGCAATCCCCTTCTTAATCGCCGCCCTAGGCATTGGCTGGGTTAGCACAGCACTTCGTAAATATAGTAAAGCCATGCACTATGTTGAAATCGGCATGGGCGTAATTCTTATCATCGTAGGTATTATGCTTTTCACAGGCACATTTGAACTTATCGCCCGCTATGGCTCTTTCGTAGATTTTGGGTTATAAGAATGCTTCACGAAGAAGTCTAATCGCACCCTTATTGGGATTTTAGTGGGACTTTCTGTTACGCTATGTATCTTTTTGGGGATTGGATTTTTCGTCATCTCCTTTTGGGGCGGGAATGCGCCTCTCGAAACAGTATCCTCCATCCAAGTAGGGAAGGACGTTCCTGATTTTAGCTTGGTTGCCCTAAATGGGCAGGAGATTAGTCTCAAAGACCTGCGCGGCAAACCCATCCTTCTTAATTTCTGGACAGCATGGTGTCATCCTTGTCAGGCAGAGATGCCTCTTCTTGAATCTGCTTCAAAAAAGTATGGCAACTTAGAAAAAGTTGGCGTTAACGTAGGATACAGTCTCGAAAAAGTCAAAAATTACGCCGTGCAGAACATCTTAGCTTCATAATTCTTCTTGACAAAGATGAAGAAGTCTCTAAGGTTTATACAATTACAGGATTTCCCACCCGTATATTTATAGATGAAGGGGGCGTAATCCAATCCCTTGTACTAGGGGAATTGTCCACGGCAGAACTAGAAGAAAATTTAGCCCTAATAGGAATTGAATAGATGGTCAACGTCACCTTATATACCCGAGAAAACTGCAATCTCTGCGATGAAACCAAAGCAGATTTAGAATCTCTACAAGAGACGCGTCCGCATCAACTCGTTGAAATAGACATAGATAGTGACACCGCACTTTCTGAAAGATATGGAGATTCTATCCCCGTCGTTGAAGTTGGACCCTACATCATCCATGCACCTATCTCATCAAAAGACCTTGCGATGACCATCGGTGCCGCTACCGATCGACAGGAACAGCTTGAAAAAGTAGGCGATGACCTTTACCGCAAACGTGCGCAACGTGGTCAAAAAATGAGTGGTGGCGATAAATTTGCCCTCTGGTTTTCTAGTAAGTATATGCTTGTTTTTAGTCTAATCCTTCTTTTTTATATTGGCATTCCTGTTTTGGCTCCTACCTTAATGAAAGCGGGGGCTACAATGCCGGCTACAATTCTTTATAAAATGTACAGTCCGCTTTGCCATCAGTTTGGCTTTCGCTCCTTTTTTATTTTTGGTGAGCAACCCTACTACCCTCTTAAAGAATCAGGCGTTGCGGGTGAAGGCACAGGTTTAATCGATTTTGAAACTGCCACAGGCATCCCCAATCTCGCCGACCCATTTAGTCCCACTCGCTGGGATGCACGTCGCTATGTCGGAGATGAAGAAGTGGGGTATAAAATAGCCCTTTGTGAACGCGATATGTCAATTTATGGCGCAATGCTCCTTTTTGCCCTTCTCTTTTGGGCAACGGGATATCGTATTAAGCCCTTGCATTGGGCAATTTGGCTTATTGTTGGTGTAGGCTTTATCGGTTTAGATGGCTTCTCACAACTTCTCAGCCAATTTGAAATCCCCGTGCTCTCCGAACTCCTGCCTTATCGCGAAAGTACGCCATTTTTACGCATATTTACAGGATTTCTCTTTGGCTTTACCACCGCTTGGTTTGGTTTCCCATATATAGAAGAAAGCATGAGAGAAACTCGCCAAATTTATCTTAAAAAGAAAGCAATTATTCAGGCACAAAAATAAAAGGTAGTGGTTCTAAAGTAAGTGATAAGTTTTTTTGTAGAAACGGAGTCCAAAGTCTCCAGACTTTGGTTTTTTGCTAAAAA
>CAZAWS010000251.1:0-3678 GCA_964488755.1 uncultured Anaerolineaceae bacterium
CCTACGCCGACGGGAGAACCGTCAGCGGTTAGGATGCGGATTAGACGCAGTTGGCGGGACATGGACTCTCTCCCTGAATGGTAGTGGGTGAGGATGATTATAAGGGAATTCGGGAGAAATGGGGATATTTTTCTAAAACAAGATGGTAAGGGACTTAACTTGCTTTTTCTTCAAAAAGGGAGATGTCACAGCGGTAAAGGGATTTTTTTATCGGTTCCAGACCGTCTACCATTTGGAAAAGTGCATTATATTCGGGACGGGGCTTGATTCTGGTAATGCGTTTTTTCTCGAAATCTATATAGATGGCATCGAAGATGATTTTAACCAGTTCTTGTTTTTCATCTGGTGTTGCGGCAGACCAGGCTTCGGCAAGCCCGATGAGCATATCGGCGGCTCCGGCGACATCATTTTCGGGGATTTTCTCTAAAGTTTTTAGCTTAATTTGAAGCGTTTCCGTTTCTTGCCAAAAAACATGTTCTTCGCCCTCATATAATCCCCGCGTATAGCTTTTCCGTAAGCGGCGGATTTCTGTTCTGATTTTTGCGCTCTCTCTATCAATGTCTATGGCTTCGTCATTCTCTTCCATCAATGCTTCTAGGGTTTTCTGCCAATCTTCCGGCAAGCGCAAACGATGGACAAGGCTATCCAGCTGAGGTTCGATCAGATCGGCTCGAATACTTTTCCCTGAGTATCTACAAGACTTCGCCAAATAACGCGAGGTTTCTCGATAGTACCTATTTCCCGTAACGGTGCTTTGGGCGCGTAATTTGCGTCCGCAAGATCTGCAAGCAATAACGCCCGCCATTAGGTAGAAATGGCGGGTAGTTTGACGCGTCTTAACCGTAACGTGTCTTTTTACGCGAACAGCCTGACAACGCTCATATAACTCTTCAGAAATAATGGGTTCGTGCTTTCCTTTATAAAACTCTTCGTTTGCCTTTTTCGATTTTCCTTTTACAAAAGTGCCGCGATAAGAAACGTATCCGGCGTACATGCGATTATTTAAGATGCCGCGTACACCATCTTTGGTAAAAGGGTTTCCCATACGATTCTTATAGCCTTCTTCATTCAATAGGTCTGCGATTTCTTGATCATAATACAGACCACTGGCGCATCGCTCAAAGACTTCTTGAATGATAGCTTTCAGCTTCTCTATGGGGATAGCTAAACGCCGTCCATCGACCAACTCGCTGGTATATCCCCAGGGGACTTGTCCGTTATGGTAGCCCTGCATGACGCGTTCTTTTTTTCCTTTTTGCGTTTCCTTGCTCAAATTATCCGAGTAGAACTCTCCGAGTGAGGCAAGCAAATGGAACATCAGCTTGCCTTCCGGTGTCTCAAGGTCAAAGTTTTGTTCTACGGCTTTCAGGGCAACAGTATTATCGGTTAATTTTTTAGCAATCTCAATAGACCACTCTAATTTCCTCGCGAGGCGGTCTATTTTATGGCAATAAAGCACATCAAATAACCCCAGCTTGGCATCATCCAGCATCTCGACGATACCGGGGCGATATTTTTTTGAGTAGGCGGATCGTGCTTCATCGGAATAGACTTTAACGATTACGATTCCATCGCGTTTTGCGCGTGCTTTAATTTGGCGCAACTGGGCATCGAGGCTAAAAGATTCGCTCTGCATAATGGACGAATATCGAATATAGGCTCCGCCGGGGCGAAGTTTTTCAGAAGTGGGTTGGTTGGTAGTCATATTACCTCCGTAAACTAATTTTGATAGCGGGATTATGATTGTAGTAGCCCGCTATCAATTTTTTGAAAAGTTGAGAAACAGCGACTTCTAATAGAGAAGATCGCTCTTTTGTCATAAATAGGCGTAAATAGAAGGATTAGAGCTTTTCACCTCCTTTTGGGTTCAATATATTGGCAGTGCTTTTCACTCGTTTTGCTATTTTCAGCAACCAATTTTTCAAAGGGCGAGGAAAAACGCGCTCTTGTCCAACTTGGAAGAGAGAAGAAGATACGTTAGAATTTGGTGTGTCCGTCATAATTTGTTCTCCGTGATTTTTGTGTCTCAAATGTCACAAAAAATCTTAGAACTTTCTCCCCTAAAAAACGGGGGGGCTCCCCCCACTTTTGAAAAACGCCTAATTTCATGGAAAAACATACCGAAATTCTTGATCTTCCCTATAATTCCCCACCCTATTTTGGTAAGGCTCTCAAATATCTCGCCATTGAGAGCTTCGGACTTACTGGTAGCCATAGTGCCGTTAATACCTTGGCGGATTATCTAGGCATTGATCGGAGCAACGTGCGTAGATGGGTGCGCGGCGAGTTAGACAATACGCGACACGGGCGGTTGACGGAAAAGCATTTTCGCACCATCATCACGTTCTTTTGGGAACGCCAAACTTTAAAGAGTGTAGATGAAGTCCTCTCCCTGGCACGTTGTGCTGGGGAGAATTATGCGCTGGAGAGCCAAAAAGCATGGTTTTGGGAGTTGACAGGAGCGGACAAAGCAGATTTTGAGCCTCCTCCGGTGAGGGATGAGCGTTATCCGGTTCCCTCCGTTTTTATCCCCCGAAATAGACTTTGGGATCAGGTTCTCGATAAGATAGTTTTCTGCCTAAACAATCAACTTCCACTCGTGATTTATGGAGAACCTGGCATTGGGAAAACTACGTTCATGGAAAACTTAGAGAACGAATGGAAAAACTCCTTCAAGCTAAAACACCATTTTCCGGATGGAGTTATATCCGCTTATCTAAAAGGAAAAAGCTCTGAAACTACTCTAGCGTATTGGCTTAGAAAACTTGCAGGCAATCTCAATTTTGCATCCTTGGGGCCTGCAGAGAGGCAGGGGTTATTGCGAAAGAAACTGCGGGGCAAACGCCTACTATTATTAATCGATGACGTGGATGATCCTAATTATGCTCACCTATTGATGCAAGCAAATCCAAAAACAAGCCTGACCATTATCACAACTGCCAATCCGGATGTAGCCATGCTGTTGGCACCCAATAAAAATTCACGGATTAAATTAGGCGGCTTTACGCGAAAACAAACGGAGGATTATTATCAAAAGCTCACGGGAGAGACATTGCTTTTTCCTGCCAAACTGGAAGAACTGAGAGAGATTCTTAGTGGAAATCCGCTTGCTCTATTTTTTGCCTTCAAGCTATTGATTGAGCAGAAGGATAATTGGGATTTGGTTTTAAAACTTTTGAATCAAGAATTATGTGATTACCCTGATACGATTCAAAACGGTGTCTTTTTGGTGCAAAAAATAATATATGAAAAAGTATTGTCGCCAGAGCTTCAGCAACATTTTCGCGCACTAGGGGCATTATATAAATTTTGGCGATACAATTTGGAGGCATTCACCGCACTTTGGAACTGCTCTCCCGACATTGCCCGCATGATATTAAACGAACTCGAAAATAGAGGTGGATTGGTTATTCAAACCGGAGATGACATTTGGGATATACACGGCAACGTCATTGGTGCCGCCGGTTTTTTTTTGCAAAAGAATACCGAAGAACTTCGTTTTGCAAATGGATGGACAAAGCGTGGGTTGACTTCTTTGGAAGAATCCCTGAAAGCAGGCGGGAAACAAGAATTAATTCCCTGGAAGGATCTATTGAAATTATGGTCTGTTAGAAAGAGAAATTATCCTATTATTTACTTTGCTCAAGAGCAAGATGAGGATTATTTTAATTATCTTGA
>CAZAWS010000252.1:0-3665 GCA_964488755.1 uncultured Anaerolineaceae bacterium
CACATATAAAAAACAAAAAAGTTTTTAAAACCCGCGAAAATCTGTCTAATCCGTACAATCCGCGTTCTGTTTTGAAACCCCTGAACGCTTACAAACATTATACTCGAACTTGCATCTCGTGTTCTTTGCATAGCATACTCGTTGAAATGCTGTGGTAAAACATTAATCTATGAAACCTCAAACAATCACCATTATCCAAACCCTCTGAGAAGTCACTCTTCTCAACAACTCACCTTATACCTAATTATGAATCTAAAAAACATCCTTGCCCTAGACGCTCAACTTACAAAAAAAATGCGCATTGCCGAGAAACCTGGCAAATTACGCACAGTAGCCGCCTTCTTCGCCCATTCAGGTGACTCATGGTTCTGGGCACTTGGTTTGCTCCTGCTCTGGTTTTTAGGCAACACTTTTTGGAAGCAATGGGCAATGGTTCAGCTTGCGGCAATTATCACTGCGGCGGCAATTGTATTAATAGTTAAATTTTCGGTTAAACGTAAACGTCCCGAAGGGGAGTGGGGATTAATGTACCGTAGCACGGATCCACATTCTTTTCCCTCGGGTCATGCGACACGCTCTTTTTTGATTGGGATGATGTCCATTTTTCTCGGTCCCCTTTGGCTGGCAATTCTTCTCGTTATCTGGGCTCCCCTCGTTGCGCTGGGACGTGTTGCGATGGGCGTACATTACCTTTCGGATATTGTTGTTGGTGCTCTCCTCGGTATACTCGGTGGCTGGATTGGCTTCAACATCTACCCCGAAATTTACGCGTGGTTCGTAGATTTGACAGGCTGGGTGCTTTGGTAAGATGTTTAAAGATAAAAAAAGTCCCTGTTCCTTTTGAAGGAACAGGGACTTTTTATTTTCATCACGTGCAATTATCGCCAATCTGTTTCAGCCGTTGGCTTATTGTCCAAAATCTCATCAATTTTTTCCATGATCTCTGGCGTTAGCTTCTCAACATAATCAATTGCCTTCATATTTTCGACCACCTGCTCCACACGAGATGCACCAGTAATGGTTGTGCTCACATTGGGATTCTTCAAAGTCCACGCCAAAGCAAGTTGTGCCATGGTGCAACCAATTTCTTCGGCAATAGGCATTATTTTGCCAACCTTGGCAATTTTTTGCACAGCGTCATCATCAGTGAAGCGTTCACTGAGCCACTCATACCCTTTTAAAGTGGCACGTGTCCCCGAAGGCATTTCGGCGTTATATTTGCCGGTCAATAATCCACTCGCTAAGGGAGACCAAATTGTCGTTCCCAAGCCAATATCTTCATAAAGCGGGGCATATTCTTTCTCTACACGCTCACGGTGAAACATGTGATATTGCGGTTGTTCCATCGTTGGCGGTATCAAGCCCAACTCACGCGCGATGCCGTGCGCTTCCATAATCTGCACCGCGCTCCACTCGCTGGTTCCCCAATAAAAGGCTTTCCCTTGCTCAATAACGTGATTAAAAGCCCGCACCGTTTCTTCAATAGGCGTGTGCATATCGGGGCGATGTGCGTAGACCAAATCAACATAATCCATTTCTAAACGTGCCAACGCCGCATCTACGCCCTCGATAATATGCTTGCGAGAAAGTCCCTTGTCGTTTACGCCCTCGCCACCCCAGAAAATTTTGGTCGAAAAAACCAAATCAGAACGTTTCCAGCCTGCTTTTTTGACCACCTTCCCCATCATCGTCTCTGCTTCTCCGCCTGCGTAAACCTCAGCATTATCAAAGAAATTTACGCCCGCATCAATGGCGGCTTGCATCATAGATTGCGCCACATCCTCGCCAATTTGGTCACCAAAAGTAACCCATGCACCAAAAGACAATGCAGAAACTTTCAAACCCGATGAACCTAAACGCCTGTATTCCATTTTAGCTCCTTAAGGGCTAAAGCCCTTACTACAAAGTGTTGATGATTTCTCCTGCTAATTTTTCCTGTTTATCATCACATAAATATAAAACAGCTTCAATAAAGTGGGATGGATGCCCTTCTGCCGCCTGATGCAGTTGAGGGATTCCCGTAGCAACCGCGTGTACTCGAACGTGATCCGCGGCGAGTTCGCGCGCGGCTTGATGCGTGAGTCCCACCATCCCCAGCGTACTGGAGAGATACGCGGTACCACCATCTTTATCCCAACGCCCTTCAAGGGGGATAAGATTCACAATGACTCCACCACCATTCTTTTTCATCATTCTGCCTACAGATTGGGTCATCAAAAATGGCGCAGAGAGATTGACCAAAAGCGTACGTTGCCAATCCCACTCATCCATTTCAAGGAGCGTTTTCTTTGGCTCAACCGCAGAATAGTTAATGAGAATATCGATTCTGCCAAAATCATCTTCAACGTGCTGAACCAATCCCTGCACGGGGACTTTTTTAGCAATATCTTGCACGTAGGCTTTTGCTTCTCCACCAGCATCTTCAATCTCTTTAACCAAACGATTTAAGTTAAGTGGGGAAATATCATTAAGGGCAAGACGCGCACCTTGCTCGGCAAAGGCTTTGGCGACTTCACGCCCATATCCACGCCCCGCGCCGGTAATTAAAACTACTTTGTTTTTGAAGTTCATATTTTTCACCTGAACCGATGATTGAAATCATCGTCTGAAATAGAAAGCGTGATAAATCACGCTGAAAATCGTCAATTGATCACTTTTTCATGCTCTAGCCGCTGTCCCCAACAGCAGTCTTCGCGCAAAAAAAGTTCTATAATCCCGAAGGGATGAAATCATTATAAAATGCGGAAAACAAATCCCTTCGGGATTGTGAAAAGAGTAAAAAAACTTTCATACGTGATAAGTACCTGAGCAAATGTTTTTCAACATTTGTGGCGCGACATTTATGTCGCTTTTTAAGGGCAGGCAACATAAATGTCGCGTTACGTTTTACCAAATTACTTTTGCTCGAGTACTTAATTGCTGCAAAATCTATTAAAACTAGACTCTCTACTTTTTGCAAGTTGGAATTTCATCAGGGTTATTATTGGCGTTCAGTTCCATCCCGAAATAGGGAGAAGGATCATAGGTATTATTAATATCCGTTTCATTCAAAAAGTTACCGTAGCCGTCATCTTTCACCACAGAAAAATGGAGATGAATGCCCGTTGGATTCGCAGGGTTTCCTGAATAATTACCCTGATAACCGAGCAATGTCCCCGCTGGGATTTTGACTTCGGTGGTGCCGCGTGGGAAGGCATCTACGATATAAGAGTTGCCAGCCGCGTCTGCCATGTGGGCATAGTAGAGCCAAATCTGCTTTTCGGGGTGTAGCGGGTCGCTGGGAATTCGTATAATAATAGCAGATGTCCAATCCCGTTTTCGCGTCAAATAGCCATCGTAAGCCGCAATCACGGGCGTTACACCAAGACCCTTCCCGCCGAAAATATCTAAGCCCTGATGCCGATGACCGAGGCGAAAAGAGTCATCCCAGACATAGCCAATGATACCATCTGTAGGCAAGATAAAGGGGGCATCGCCACAACGTTCGCCTTGCAGAATTTCCCAATCGGCGTGTTTTTCGGGGTTATCAAACCAGCGCACAATCTGCACAGAACGTGCGCCCGAAGACTGCATACTACGATATATGAGATAGCCACCAACAATGCTGCCAACAACGAGTGTAGAGAGAATTAATTTTCTTGCCATAAAATGATTATAACGCGCAA
>CAZAWS010000253.1:0-3660 GCA_964488755.1 uncultured Anaerolineaceae bacterium
TCTGCCAAATTATGCGTATAAATAAAATCTGGATTTGTCTTTTTGATAATTTTGACAATATCCTCTACTGTCTTTTCATTTTTGCCATCTTTTACTGCGCTACTGGGATAATCCAACATAATTTGCGCGGAGTATTCGCCAATAATTGCGGCTTTGCGCTGTTCTTTGAAACGCACTAAACGCATTTCTTCATCTGTATAATTTTCGTAGATTCCATTTCGTGCTGAGCCGCGTCCATCGGTGACGACTACGCCCGTAAACCATTTTTTTTCGTTTTGGAAACATGCTAAAATGGGAGATGCCGCCATAATCTCAATATCGTCTTGATGCGCAGCAATGCAAAGATGTGTGGTGCGAGCAAGCGCACTTTCTAGGGAAATATCATCAGGGGTAAAAATTTCGGCTGTGTTTTGGTTAAATTTCATATTGTTTTCTTTTTTTGTACACGGAGAACGCGGATTTTACGGAGAAGGGCTTTAAAATCACAAAAAAACAAAAAGTTTTTTCTCCGCGAAATCCGTAAAATCCGTGTACAAGAATCCTTAACTTAACGCAGGCAAGCTCGCCGCGGCAATAGATTGTCCAACTCGTCTACTTTTTTCATCGGGCAATTGGATGTGGAAATTTAGTTCAGGGAATTCGCTGTCTAATACTTTTTGTGCGCCTTCGATAATCAAATCGCCGCCGCGCCCAGAGGTGCAACGTCCCAGAATTAGGACGTGTTTTAGGTCATAAAAATCGGCATAGTGGGCGAGGGTATAGCCCAAATAAACGCCGATACTTTGCCAAATTTTGATTGCGCCCTTATGCCCAGTTTCTAATTTTTCTTGTACAAATTTTAGTTTGCCAGCATCGGTCATTCCGTCAGGAATTTCAATTCCGGCGGCAGGAGCGAGACGAAAAACACATTGTTGCGAAAAATACGATGCCCCGCACCCAATATCGCCCGACCATTCTTCAACCGGGGCGTTGGGGTTGTAATCAACGGGCGCAAAAGCCAGTTCGTTCAGCCAGCCCATAATTCGCCCATCCAAATTCACGTAGCCAGCGGCTTCGCTCGACCCCATCGCCACGCCCAAAATGCCCGTATCTTCCAATGACATCGCCCCCGCCAGTGCGGTTACATCGCCATCGTTGATGATTTCTAGCGGAACGCCCATCTCATCTCGGATTTGGAGGAAGAGATTTTTGATCTCACCAAAATTTTCTTCTGGGATGGCTCTAAAGAGGGATGCGACCATCGGACGATTCTCGACGTAAACGCCTGCCGAACTCCCGCCGATCGCGTCCACGCGTGGCATTTTGCTTGCTGCCGTTGATAGAGCTTTTTTTATTTCCCCAGCGTGATACGCGGGGTCGCTGTGCTTGCGCGGCTCCCAGACCACTTCTTCGCTGTAAATCACTTCGCCGTCTACTACGGCACTCACTTTTCGGTCGGAGGCACCCAAATCAAAGCCGATGCGGGCACCCTGTAAATAGCCGCCAAGCAACTTTCCAGTTTCGCGCGAAGCGGGCATTTCATCCACATCACAAATAATCACTTCAAACTCTCGCTCGTAGACTTTTTCTCCCATAAACTGGTAATCGAATTTACGTTTTCCATCTTGAGCATAAACTTTACGAATATACTCGCCGACTTCTTGAGAGCCTGCGATATAGAGCTTAAATCCGCCCCGTTGCCAGATGAGAAATTTAACGATGCGCTCAATATAATCTAAATTATCAGGATGATTATTGGGCAGAATTTTGGTTTCAAAACGAGTGAAGTTTTCACCACTGCGCTCCAGTCCAATGATGAGCGGGATGCCCTTTTCTTCACATTGCGCTTGAAAAGCGCGGTTGGCTAAAACGGGCGGACGATAATTGGTGTCGAGCGGGGGTTGGATTTGAGGGGGAAGTAGGTTCATTTAATTCTCTCTGAAAAGTAGTGAATAGTCGTTGATGAGCATGGATGCCGATGCGCCTAAGATACAGCCCTGAAGCTCTATTTTGCCAAGTTCTATGGTGGTGTCTTGGGCTAATATGTTGAAGGAGGCTTGGTGCATGGCACTTTCAACAGATTGAAGCCAAGCATCTCCAAAGCGAATCATTTCGCCAGTTAGGACAATTTTTTGGATATTGAGAATGCCAACTAAATTGGCGATGGATGCGCCTAAATAATGTGCTGCTTCAAAAACAATTTCTTGTGTGAGAGCGTCATTGGCGAGAAAAGCATTTTTGATTATTTCTAAAGAAATTTCTTCGCTTTCTTTGGGCAAAATCGAGTGCTTGGCTTTGGGTGCTAAAAGTTTGGCGCGCTGAAGAATGGCTCTGGTGCTGGTGATGGTTTCTAGGCAGCCATATTTTCCGCAACGGCAAAGAAGCCCGTCTTTTTGTACAACGATATGTCCAATTTCGCCTGCACCGCCGCCATCACCCTGAAAAAGTTTTCCGTCAATTATAATGCCGGCACTTGTGCCTTTTTTGACGTTTACAACAATCAAGTTTTCATTGGCTTTATGTCCTTTGCCGTAAACATATTCGCCTATTGCGGCAGCTTGACTATCATTTAGCACCGAGACGGGGAGGCTGTAGCGAGTGTTTAATAAGCTGGCTAGGGGGAAATTTTCCCATTCGAGATTGACCGCCTTGACAACAATTCCCTCTTTTAAATTCATCAAGCCTGGTGCGCCAACGCCGATGCCGATAATCGGGGTCCACTTTGTAGCAAGGAGACGATCTAATAGCTGGTAAATCAAACTAATCGCTTCCTGACTATTGCTTTTTTTTGTAGGAATCGTTATTTCTTCTTTAATTTCTCCCCTTAAGTTGACGATGGCACCAATAAATTTATCTTGTTCTAAATCTATGCCGATGAGATAACGAGAATCGGCAATAAGGCTTAATAGAACAGGGGCTTTTCCACCAAGAGATTCGCCCAAGCCAACTTCTTCTACTAAGCCTTCATCTAATAATGAAGAAACGATATTCGAGACAGTTGTACGCGTTAAACGGGTAAGACGCGCAATCTCTGCTCGACTAATTGTCTCATTATCGAAGATGGTTTTGAGAACCAAATCTCTATTGTGGGCTTTACTTTGTTGGCGGGTTGCTTTTTGGGGAATCACTTCGCTATGTTCCTCGTGAAAAACTTTGTAAAGTCAGTGAACTTACAAAGTCTATTCTACAAGAAAAGGAAGGGAGAGTCAATAAGCATTCTATTTGAATTTGAAGAAATCACAGTTGTGACCACTCAGCGCGTCTCCGTTACTTTCTGGATCGTGCGCGGCTCTTCAGGATTATAGCCCTTCGCCAAAGTGAGATGATAGGCAAATAATTGCGCGGGGATAATGCTAATTAGTGGCGTTAACCATTCTGGCACATTCTCCGGGATGGGAATAGAGATTTCTGCCAACTCTAACGCGGCGAGAGAATTAGAGATTACCACCAACTCTGCCCGCAAATCATTTTTGAGATGCTTGAGCATATTTTGCATCGAATCAAACACTTTTCCCTTCGGCGAAATCGCAAAAACAGGGAATCCGCTTTCGACTATCGCAACGGGACCATGTTTGAAATCTGCGGAAGAATAGGGTTCAGCAGCAACGTAGGTTAGCTCTTTGAGCTTCAATGCCCACTCAAAAGCGGTGGCGTAGTTATAGCCGCGCCCTAAAACAACAC
>CAZAWS010000254.1:0-3660 GCA_964488755.1 uncultured Anaerolineaceae bacterium
AACCTTCCAACTTTCTCACACCCCAATCCACTGCCCTGCCACCTCTGCGAGTTCCCTCAAAGGCGCAACTTTTGTCGTGCATTGCGGCAAAGATTCGATAAATAACCGCCCATACTGCTTCGTTTGGACGCGCCTATCGAAAATGACCACCACGCCCCGATCTTGCGCCGAGCGGATTAAGCGTCCAAATCCCTGCCTGAATTGGAGAATGGCTTCGGGGAGATAGTATTCATGGAAGGCGTTTTCATAAAGCTCAGAGCGCGCCGCAATTAGCGGGTCAGATGGCACGCCGAAGGGGATTTTAGCAATCGCGACCACCGATAAGTCATCACCGGGAATATCTACCCCTTCCCAGAAGGAGCGTGTGCCGAGTAAAACCGCCGCATCTGTTTCTTTGAAACTCTCTAAAAGCGAATTCGGTGAGGCTCCCCCACCTTGTTCGTAGACGATAATGCCCTCACGTTTCAGCGCAGGAGCAATGGCACGCGAGACCTGTTTCAGTTGAGCATAAGAGGTGAACAACGAGAGCAAGCGTCCATCAGTGGCGGTTGCGAGCGTGCTAATAGATTGCGACATCGTCTCCACAAATCCCTGCTGATTGGGTTCGGGAATATCGTTCGGGATGAAGAGCAAAGTCGAACTTTCGTAGTCAAAAGGCGAGCCAAGCGCAAGCTCCTCGGCATCCTGCGCCCCCAGCGCATTCCGCATATAGTCAAAAGTGCCGTGTGTGGTGAGCGTGGCAGAAGTGAGAATAACACTTTCTTTTTTATGCCAAATATGCTTCGTGATGAGTTCGCCAACGTGCAAGGGCGCGGCGCGCAAAGTGAGTTTATTATATTTTTCGTGAATTTCAACCCAATAAACGGTTTGGGCTTCAGGATTCATCATCATGCCATCAAGATTTTTCTCCACATCAGCCAAACGGCGAGCGGCATTGCTCAAGCTGCCCATCGGGTCTTCGAGCGTTTCTTCGCCATCTGCGTATAACTCTGCCGAAGCCTGATAAAGTTCCTTGAGCAAATTGAGCAAAAGTTTTAGGCTGGTATGTGTTTCATCCCAGGTATATTCCACATCTTCCCAAATTGGCAAGGTGCGCGTCGAAGGCACAATGCGCTCCTGCCAAGCATAATTTGGATTTCCTTTGCCGTCTCGCTGATATTCTGTAAACTCTCCGATTGTATTGAAGAAAACTCGAACTTGTTCCTGTACCCGAAAAGCGAGATCTGTGGCTCTTTTAACTTTTTGCCGCAAAAGGGCTTGGTCGGATGGACGTAAATTTTGGCTTGCTTCCGCTAAAAGAGCACCAAGCGCCCCCGACTTGGTGCCGCCAATTTCGCGCATCAGTCGATTCATCATCGAGGGCGTGACCCGAAAACTGAGCGCGCTCGTGGTCGCATTTTCGAGATGGTGCGCCTCATCCACCACCAGATAATCATATTCTGGCAAAACGCGGCTTCCTGAGGCAATATCTGCCAGCAAAAGGGCATGATTGACAATAAGAATATGCGCCGATTGTGCCGCCGTTTTCGCTTGTTGGAAAGGGCAACTTCCGCCGCTGTGTTTCATACAAGTGTCTGTGGTGCAGTTATCGTCTTCGGCAGAAACGCGTTGCCAAACGGCGCGTTCTTTAGGACCATTTAAATTAATTTCAGATCTATCCCCGCTCTGGTTTTCTAATAACCAAATAAGAATTTTTGTTAAGACACGCATTTCTTCTACATTACGCGGTCCACGTCTGCGCAAAATGCCCAGAAGGCGCGGGCAGAGATAATTGCCACGTCCCTTCATTACGCTGGCGCGTAAATCTAATCCTAATGCTTTGGCAAGATCAGGAATATCTTTTTTTATCAGTTGGTCTTGCAAATTGATGGTATTCGTAGAAATCACTACCCGCGTATTATTCTGAATTGCCCACATCGCCGCGGGGACTAAATATGCAAAAGATTTCCCAACACCTGTCCCTGCTTCAATCATATAGTGGCGTGAGTTTGAGAGTGAATCGGCGACCACTTGGAGCATTTCAACTTGTTCGTTGCGATACTCATAATTCTCAAAATAATTAGAGAATGCGCCACCATGTTCTAAGACCGATGAGACTTCTTCGGGGTCTAATTTAATAGCTTTTTCAAAGTCAACGGGTTGAAGTGGTGCATATTTTTTTGTGTCTCGCATTTCAAAAAGTTGACCGCTTGTGCTTTTAGGGCGTTCTCCATTCTTGGCGCGTTTCTGCAAAATTTGCTGAAAGACCCAATTCGCATCCCAATCGAGGGGTTCACCCTGACGCACAATCTCGGCGATTAAATTAAAAGGGAGACTTTCCGCCATGCCATAAAGTTTAGAAAAAATGCCCATTGTCGCTTTGGCATCATCCAGCGCACGATGCGCGTTCGTAAGCGAGATACCAAGAAGATTGCTGAGCGCACCAAGTTTATACCGTCCTGCTGAGGGGAGCAACACCGCCGCAAGTTCGTAGGTGTCAATGGGCGTGTTGAATTGCAAGACATTGTGCTTTTGCATAAAACTCAAATCGAATTGAACATTATGCCCAATTACTGGTGCATCCCCAACAAAGGCTTCAAATCCCCCCAAAACATCATGGATATTTGGCGCGCCGCGCACCATTTCATTGCTGATGCCTGTCAAGTCCGTGATGAACTTAGGAATTCTTTTTCCCGGATTAACAAGCACAGAAAACTCATCTTCAATGCTGGTTTCGTTAAAGCGCACTGCACCGATTTCGATAATCGAATCTGTTTTGGGGGATAGTCCAGTTGTTTCGAGGTCAAAGGCGACTAGGGTTGGCATGGGTGTTCCTTGTATTTTTTCATAACTCGGGGGGATGTTTTCGGCGTATTGCGTTTTATGAATTACGCATTTTTAGAACCAGTCTACAATTTTAAGCCCTTCAACTCTTTGAAACTCTTTTATATTATGAGTCACGAGAATAGCGTTATTACTCAAAGCGGTGCCTGCAATGAGCGTATCATAGGCTCCGATTGGTGTGCCTAGCTTTTCAAGATTGGCTCTTATCTGGGCTGTTATTTTTGCTTCTTTTACGTCAAAGGGAACAACATTAACGCGAGAAATTAGTGTCTCTAACTGTTTTCTTCTTTTATCGGGTTGTGTGGATTTTGCAATCCCAACTTCTAATTCGTAGAGAACAATAGCTGGAATTAAGATGTTTTTTGGGGATATAGAGAGTAGATTTTTTGCTGCGTTCCCCATGCCCTTAAAAAAATAAATCAACGTGTTTGTGTCAAGAATATACATTTTACAAATTCTCCCGCTCAGAATCAACGATATAGCTGGCGCGAATTTCTCCCAAAGAGGGGAAATCACCTTCCCAGCTACCGGCTAAATCCACAATATCTTGTGACCACTCTGCGGATATTTTTTCTTCGATGATTTTTGTTATCCACTTGCTTAAAGATAAAGAGCTTGCTTTTGCGGCTCTTTTCATTTTTATTTCGAGGTCATTATTGAGGTAAATTGTTACTTGACTCATGGAAGCTCTCCTTTCGTATAAGTGCAATTATAATTGTTTTTTTGAGCAGGGTCAATTGCGAAGAGGAAAGGGCTTGGAAAACGGAAAGTGGCAAGTAGGAGGTGTCCTCTACTTGCCACTTTCTACTTTTTGCATTTTTATTTTTTACGCGCTTA
>CAZAWS010000255.1:0-3640 GCA_964488755.1 uncultured Anaerolineaceae bacterium
AAGTCGGCGGGCAGCTTACGCCATTCGCTAGTTGTCGTTGGCTGGGTTCTTCTTGCTTTTTATTTGACAAGACACAAGCCCCCTCTTTAATCTCCCCCGAAGGGGGAGAAAGTGTCTCCTTTGGATATCTGTTCCTTCAAGGAAAAGTTAGGATGGAAAAAATCACCCAATTGTGCTTTCTCCATCCGTCAGCACATAAAAGCTACGTGGGATTTTTTCACTGCGTTCATAAATAAAGTCGGTGACAATATAGCCCGCTTTGAAACTTTCTTCAAAGACTTCACGCGTGAAGAATCGCCAATCTTGGGCTAGTGAAGGGTTTTCGCTGCGTAGCGTTTGATAATCGGCGGGGATTTGGAGGAGGAGAATCTTTTTTTCGGGACGGGAAAATGCTTGAGGTGGAAAGAGCAAGCCTAAATCCACGTTTGTTTCGGGGGTGTAGATGAGTTGCGCATCTGCTTTTTGATAATTATTCAATCCTAAGGCGGCCCGATTCTCTACATCTAATAAATGCTGAGTTACTCGGCGGGTGTTGAGCCACCAATCCACTTGGAAGCGGTCGGAGGCGATGCCTGCGTTGAGTTCGTCTACCATATCGCCGTATTCTTCGCGTTTATAGGTGTTACAGACCGCGCCCAAACGGGCGATGTTGAGGTAGGCGTTGCGGCTGAGGAGAGGGTCGAATGTCCAGGTGATACGATCTAGTCCTTGTTGGCGCACCATTTGCCATTGTGCTTTTTTAAGGGCAAAGCCGATGTTTTTGCCACGATGTGCAGGGAGAACGCCCATTTGGTGCGAACAATGTTTTGCCTCTAGTCCCTGCGGTGTTTTACTAAGCCCGGGAAAACCATAAGTAAAACCAATCATTTTTTCGTCTTCGTAGGCACCAAGTGCGATGCCGCCATTATGGATAATGGTGATTAAAATATGAGAGGGGACAATGTCTTCTGCGCCACCACCCCATATTTTGGCAATGAGGTCTTCGATGGCGTGCATTTCTTCAACTTTTTCGAGGAGGCGGATTTGATAGGGAGGCATTTTTACCTATTTTTCAAATAGTTGAGCCATAGCCAAAAACGGACTTCGCAAGGAAGCCCGTTTTTTGTTTGTTGGGGAGTGTTTTTATTCTTCGCCTGCAATATAGGCTTCTGTCATTTCTTTGCAAACGCTGTCTCTAAATTGTTTAGGGGGCGTTTTGAAGAAATAGGAGGATGGCGCAATGATGGGACCAGATAAGCCGCGGTCAAGCGCAACTTTTGCACATCGAACTGCGTCTATCATTACACCGGCAGAGTTGGGGCTATCCCATACTTCGAGTTTTGCTTCTACGTTGAGGGGGACTTCTCCGAAGGTTGTGCCTTCCATACGAATATGGCACCATTTTCTGTCAGTCAACCACGGGACATGGTCGCTAGGACCAACGTGAACATTGCCTGCACCAATATCGTAGGGGAGCATGGAGGTAACTGCGCCTGTTTTCGATATTTTCTTCGATTCTAGTCTTTCACGTTCGAGCATGTTGAGGAAATCGGTGTTTCCGCCAAAATTAAGTTGATAGGTGCGATCAAGCCGAACGCCACGGTCGACAAATAATGTTGTTAGCACACGATGTAAGATGGTTGCGCCCACCTGTGATTTGATATCGTCGCCCAAGATTGGTAATCCTTTCTCACGGAAACGATTTGCCCAGTATTCTTGTGATGCAATGAAAACGGGAATGCCGTTGACAAAGGCGCAGCCTGCTTCAAGGGCTTGCTCAACATACCACTTGGTTGCCATTTCTGAGCCAACGGGGAGGAAGTTTAGCACTACATCGGTTTTTGTATCTTTGAGCATTTTAGCAATATCAGCGGTGGGACCGGGGGCAGTCTTAATGACTTCTTTGAGATATTTGCCCAAGCCATCGTGAGTCATGCCACGAACAACGGGCACGTCCATGTGAGGAACGTCTGCAAATTTGTAGGTATTATTGGGGTCAGCATAGATTGCTTCTGAGAGATCTTTGCCAACTTTGGTGACATTGATATCTATGCCGAAGGTAAACTGAATATCACTGACATGATAACCTGCCAAACTAACGTGCATCAAGCCCGGAACCGTTTCGTTTTCAGGGGTATCTTTATAATGATGAACCCCCTGTACCAACGATGAGGCGCAGTTACCTACACCAATAATTGCCACTCGTACTTTATTCTTATTACTCATACTTACTCCTTACTTACTTTGAATTGAATTATTTTTAGCCATACTCTTGTATTTTGCCCTAGATTTGTGCAAAAGCTGTGTTCTAATAAAGGGAGTATAATTTATCAATAGGAATTTCTAATGACTGATAGTAAAAACTCCAGAAACCACGAACGTTTGCTTGAAGCACTTCACGCCTTAAGTGTCGAAGCGGACCCTCAGGCTACACTCCAATCAATAATTTCTGTTGCGCGCGAACTAACAAATAGTGAAATTGCTTCAATATTAAAATATGACGAAGCAGATGAGCATCTTTATTTTATCGCTACACCCTTTTTTCATCGCAAGACCATTCAAAATGTTCGCGTTCCTTTGGGCGAAAGCATTGCAGGTTGGGTTTATCGAAATGCTCGTAAATTGGTCATCCAAGATGTACAAAAAGATCAGCGTTTTTATTCTGATGTTGATCAGAAAGCAAACTTTCAAACTCATTCAATCTTGGCAATTCCGCTACTTGTTAATGGAAAACCAGTTGGGGTACTTGAGGCAATCAACAAGATAAGCCGCGCCCATTATAACGGAGAAGATGTCTTTATCCTAGAGACTCTAGCATCTCATATTGCTTTGATTGTCGAAAATATAGCTTTAGCACAAAATGTATCGCAAATGCAAGCCGCTACAGACCATTTAGACCAAATGAAAAAGGATTTCATAGCCATTGCGTCACATGAATTGCGAACACCTTTAGGATTAATTCTTGGCCATGCCACCTTTTTACGAGAGGTCATCTCTGAAGAGCATTATGAACAATTAGATATAATTATCAAAAACGGTAGCAAACTAAAAAAAATTGTTGAAAATTTATCAAATATAGAGAATTTTCAAAGTGGCGCGGCGCGTATTCGTATGGTAAGATTTTCTCTCTCAGTGCTAGTTACCAAAATCATTCAGTCATATCAACCTAAAGCAAGAGAAAAGAAAATCAACTTGCATCTAGATATTAAAGGTGCCGATTTCTTCATAGAAGGTGATGAGGAAAAAATTGAAATTGCCGTTAGCAATTTGCTAAAAAACGCACTTAGCTTTACAGCCGAAGGGGGGCATATTTGGATCACCGTAGAAAAAGAGCCAAACTATGCAAAGTTCACAATAATTGACGATGGCATTGGCATTCCTAGTGAAGATTTAGCACAAATTTTTGAACGCTTCTACCAAGTTGAATCCCACCTAACACGCCAACATGGCGGCATGGGGTTGGGACTTTCTGTCGCAAAAGTAATGATCGAATTACACGGCGGGAAAATTTGGGCAGAAAATTTGCCTAAAAAAGGCAGTCTATTTACCTTTTTATTGCCTCTTGATAGAGATAAAATAAACGATGTACAAGATTTTTTTCAACCCTAAATTCTCAAAACATGATTCCCGATTTCTCCCCCACCCTCTCCCAGAATCGGTA
>CAZAWS010000256.1:0-3626 GCA_964488755.1 uncultured Anaerolineaceae bacterium
GAAATTTTTGAAGGATGCTCAACCAAAGAATGAGGTGTTAATATGTATAAACCAATTAGCGTAAAACCGCTTCCTGAATATAGGCTGTGGTTGGAATACTCCGATGGAATATCGGGCGAAGTAGATTTATCTCATCTTGCGGGGAAAGGTGTCTTTAGCTATTGGGATGACTACGCTAATTTCGAGAAAGTATATATCGGAGAAAGCAGGGAAATAGCTTGGTCAGATAAGATTGATTTATGTCCTGATGCGCTGTATATGAAGATTGTGGGGAAATCTGCTGAGGAATTATTTGAAGATGTAAATATGGAATCTGCGTATGCCTGAAATTAGCCGTTTTTATGGGATTGTTATTAGGATGTATTTTGATGAGCATAATCCACCCCATTTTCATGCGGAATATGGGGAACACGAAGCACTTGTCGATATAAATTCAATGTCAATTATTGCGGGACGTTTGCCATCCAGAGTATTGGGCATGGTCATAGAATGGGCATCTATACATCAGGATGAACTCAAGCAAGAATGGGGAAAAGCGAGGAATATGGAATCGCTGGGAAAAATCTCACCGCTGAAATAGTCAGAAATAATAAAAAAAACAGCCCATCTTGATGGGCTGTTTTCTTTTCTACAACAAATCTTCTACTTTTACCCCAACGCCTTCACAAACGCCGCCCCCTCATCCATCGCCTTGAAATTGCTCGGCAAAGTTTTATGATGTCGTTTAGGCAAATGCTCCTCGAGGGCTTTCTTCACTACTTCCAGCGGAAGAACTTCTTCGGCTTCGAGGAGCGCACCGACCATAATCATATTCGACAGACGCGGATTGCCAATCTTTTCTGCCATTTCTGCGGCGGGAATGTAATAGCCGCGCAAATCTTCACGTTCCATCTCGCGGTTGATGAGGGATGAATTCGCGATAATCAAGCCGCCCTCCATCATCAATGGTTCGTACATGTCGAGGGAGGGGAGATTCATCGCAAGCACAATGGCGGGATTACGTGTCAGGGGCGAACCAATTGGATCATCCGAGATTGTCACGGTGCAGCGGGCGGTGCCGCCGCGCATTTCGGGTCCGTAGGAGGGAATCCAAGTGACCTGCTTGCCCGCATCCATTGCCGCATAAGCGAGAACTTGTCCCGCAAATAATGTGCCTTGTCCACCAAATCCTGAAACAATGATATTAGTTTCCATAATTATCCTCCTATACCTTCAACGCTTTGACATCGGGCAAAACTTTATAGTCGCCTAATGGATAATAGGGAACCATTTGCTCGCCAACAAAATCAAGAGCTTGGTTTGGGGTCATTTTTAGATTTGTAGGACAAGAGGAGAGCAATTCGACTATAGCAAAACCCATGCCGTGTTCTTGAACTTCAAAGGCGCGCCGAATGGCTTTTTTAGCTTTGCGAACATTCGTAGCGTTATGCAAAGAGCGACGCACAGCATAGCTAGTGCCGTCAATGGTTGAGAGCATTTCAGCTATGCGGATGGGATAGCCCATCATTTCAACATCACGCCCAAGCGGGGATGAGGTCGTAACCATGCCGGGCAACGTGGTAGGTGCCATTTGCCCGCCGGTCATGCCATAAATGGCATTATTGATAAAAATCACGGTGATATTTTCGCCACGAATGGCGGCGTGAACAATTTCTGCCATGCCAATCGAAGCCAAATCGCCGTCACCCTGATAAGTGTAGACGGTGTTTTCTGGGCGAACGCGTTTGATGCCGGTTGCCATTGCGGGGGCGCGTCCGTGTGCGGCTTCTACAAAATCGTGGTTGAAATAATCGTAGGCAAAAACCGAGCATCCGACTGGCGCAACGCCAATCGCTTTTTCTCTAATGCCCATTTCATCTAAAACTTCTGCCACCAAGCGATGCGCCGTGCCGTGTGTACAGCCCGGACAATAATGCGTGGTCAGCGTTGTGAGCGATTCGGGACGGGTATAAACGACTTCCATTATTGTTCTCCTCTCGCAATTCGCGCATCCAGACGTTCGAGCCATTCCACTTTTTCCTGCCCATCGGCGATATCATCGGTATTTTGATTGACTCTATGGATTTCTTCTAGGATTTCATCCGGGAGGGGCGTGATGCCGCCGATTCTGCCATAAAATTCGATCGGAGCGTTCCCGCCCACGGCTTGCTTTACGTCCTCAAGCATTTGTCCGGTATTCATCTCTACCACCAAAATCCGTCTGACACGTTTACTCAGTTCCCGAATCGCCTCTTTGGGGAAGGGGGCTAAAGTAATCGGACGCAATAACCCAACCTTGACTCCCTCCTCCCGCGCTGTGCGCAAAGCGGAGAAGCAAATTCGCCCCGCTACACCAAAACTGACAATCGCAATTTCGGCATCGTCTAAATCATATTCCTTGTAGCGGATTTCGTTCTTTTCCACTTCCATCCAGCGTTTCAACAAACGGATATTGGTCACTTCTTCGTCTGGGGGATCAATATAAATGGAGGTCAAGATATGCGGCTCACGATCTTTTGCGCCATAAACCGACCATGCTGGTGGTTCTTTGGGTAATTCACGCATAGGAGGCAGTTCTGCTGGCTCCATCATTTGCCCAAGATTGCCATCTACGGCAATAAAAACGAGCGAGCGATATTTATCGGCTAAATCGAAAGCGAGGGTAATGTAATCTATTGCCTCTTGTACGGTTGCAGGGGCAAGAACGATGGGGAAATAATCGCCGTGACCGCCACCCTTGACCATCTGGTTATAGTCACTCTGTGATGGGGCGATATTCCCCAAGCCGGGACCGCCACGCATCACATTCACAACCACTGCGGGAACTTCTGTCCCAGCGATATAGGAGAGTCCCTCACTCATTAAGCTCAATCCAGGTCCGGATGTCGCTGTTAAGGAACGCACTCCTGCACAAGCCGCGCCATAAACCATATTAATCGCCGCGACTTCACTCTCCGCTTGCAAAAAACCGCGCCCAAGTTCGGGCATTCGCTTTGCCATATATTCTAAAAATTCGCTGGCGGGCGTAATCGGGTAGCCAAAAAATCCTTCTACACCGGCACGTACAGCCGCCTCGGCAAAAGCATCGTTTCCTTTCATTAATTCTTTTGTCATGGGGTAAAACTCCTTGATAAGTATTGCGTAATACTTTTCGTTACCTTTTACACAATACGAGGCGAAATGCTTACTTTACCTCAACCTTCGGCTTACGCTTTTCCCTATAAACCGTAATCGCTGCATCCGGACAAACAATCGCACAAACCATGCAGCCAGTACATCCCTCCGCAATCAAATGCGCGGGATGGTAGCCTTTGGGCGTGAGATGTTCCATATCCAATGCGATCACATTTTGCGGGCAAGCCTCCACGCAGATATTGCATCCTTTGCAGTGCATTGGATCAACTATTATAGTGCCTTTTAGAGCCATATTTTGAAACTCCTTTTGGAGAATAGATTTGTTTTCCTGACTGATATTATGCAAATCTAGCGTTAGTCCCCTCTATCCTTTGGGCATCTCCCCCTCTGAGAGAAGGTTAGGATGGGGAGCAAGCGCAAAGAAAAACTAAAAATAAAGTTTGTGCGTAATATCAGTTCTTAATGATTATAATATAAAGTGAACTATATCTAAGCCTAGATATAGAATTGGG
>CAZAWS010000257.1:0-1108 GCA_964488755.1 uncultured Anaerolineaceae bacterium
AAAACGAGTGTCTTGAATGGTAGGGGGATTAAGTAAACATTGGACTTGATTCTAACACCTGCGCGTTAAAATTTTATTGGAGTTTCTCAAGCATTTCCTGTGCGGTCGAACGTGGGTCAGCTTGATCCTGAATAACCGACATGGTTGCCAACCTGAACATCTCCCCTAGCGTGAGTATGGTCTCGTTAGACGGTATTGGTTGCGCTGTTAGACTGAGTTCGTGCAAAAGGGTCTTGCTTTCATCTAGTGCGGTAGGGCGGGGGGGAAGTAGGTTGAGGGCGGTTGTCCACTCGGAGAGAAAATCGCTTTGGGATAGGTACTCAGCCAATTCAACGGCGGCAAGTTGATTTTCAGGGTCGCTTCCCGCCAGCGTCCACAGCCACGCGTCTGCTAGAGAGCAGGCATCCCCGTTTGGGTTTGGCACTGTGCTAAATATCGCGTCCGCTGGCGATTCGTCCAAAAAATCTGATGCCCATATTACTGCGGGTGTTTCTAAAATCTCATTGGTATTTTGATATTCTGCCGATTTTTTGGAGACAGATTCGCTTTGATAAAAAGTGAAAAGATTGGTGAGGCTCTCTTCTTCTATATTTTCTTCATCGTAAAGACAAAAACTAAATGCGGCGTTTGGGTCATTGGCGGCGAAGGTGATTACGGCATCTTCAAATGTAGGGAGGGGGAAATCTTCGCTGGGCTGGTAGTGTAAACCGAGCAAGTTCGCGGCAAAGGGCAATCCATAAGCCGAGTTTTGGATGTGAGCGAGGGGGCGGGCGTAGGGAAACCAATCGGGGTCGTCGAGGGCATCGGTTAGCCCTTCGATGGGATGCAAAATGCCCGCGTCTGCTGCGCTTTCGAGATTGGTGCGGGGAAGGGCAACAAGGTCGGGCATATTTGAAGGTGCGACCTTTTGCGTGGCAATGAGGGCGTTGAGCAGGCTGGCTTCCCCCGTTTCGGCTTTGATGCGGATTTCGAGAACCAAATCGGGACGGCGTTTTTGAAAGCTATCGAGGCGGGCGCGAAGAATTGCCGCGGCTTCTGTTTCTGCGTTGGGGTTGAATTGTGGGGGGAGCCAAACGCGTAGTACTTCTGGGAAGTTATCGTCTGTAGG
>CAZAWS010000257.1:1208-3597 GCA_964488755.1 uncultured Anaerolineaceae bacterium
ATTTAAATCTCTATCTTTTTCTCAAGCAATTTCACTAATAATTTAACTGAATTTTGCACATCTTTATAATCCACCATTTCAGAGGGTGAGTGGACATAGCGACAAGGAATCGAAAGTGTCATAACAGGAACGCCAGCGTGTGTAAGCTGAATGGCTCTGGCATCAGTGCCGCCCATGCTTGCTACTTCGCGTTGATAGGGGATTTTATCTTTCTGGGCAATTTTTATAAAATGTTTAATAAGACGCGGGTTGCCAATGCTGCCTGCATCTTTGAATTTAAAAGTGGGTCCTTTGCCCAAGAAAACAGTTTCCGTATCCATTTCTGGGACATCATCTGCGCCGGTGACATCAACGGCTATACCAATATCTGGATTTACGCCATACGCAGATGTGGTTGCACCACGCACGCCAACTTCTTCTTGAGTGGTAAAAACAAAATAAACTTCGTGCGGCGTATCTTTTAATTTTCGCAAGGTTTCAATTAATACCGCCACGCCTATTCTATCGTCCATTGATTTTGCAATTAATCTATCGCCTAAATCAACAAAGGGACGATCAAATGCAGCAACATCGCCGATTTGCACGGGGCTATTTTTAGGGCTGGTCGCACCTGTATCAATATACATTTTCTGATTCATAATCAGTTTTATCGGGCGTTTGAGAAAATGCGCCCCAATCACGCCGGGCGCGCCATTCATAAAGCGAACACGCGATCCCACCAGCGTTTGCGGAAAAACGCCACCGAGAGAAGCGAAACGGGCAAACCCGTTTTTATCCACATGATTAACCATGATGCCAATTTCGTCCATGTGGGCGGCGAGCATGATTTTTTTTCCGCCAGAGCCTTTGCGGGCAATTAAATTGCCGAGCGCATCCACGCGGATTTCATCGGCGAGGTCTTTGATTTCTTCCATGATGACTTCACGGATTGCGTTTTCGTAGCCAGAGGGGCTAAATGTTTCGGTAAGTTTTTTGATTAAAGGTTTCATAGGGTTTTCCTAGAAGTATGGTTGGTGTATTCTTTTCAACGCGAATGTCGCGAATTAGCGAATGTCGCGAATTTTAAAAACTTTTTTTGTGTTTTTGCGTCTTTCTTAGCGAAGTGACCTTCGCATGAACGTCTTTAACGATCTTTCTCTAAAATTTTTGGCGATACGCGACACAAAGCCTCGTGCAGTAAATTCAGCGTATTTTCCCAATCTTTGATTCGGCACAATCCCATCGCGGTGTGGGCATAACGTCCGGGTACAGAAACTGAGCCAGTGGGGATACCCGCTCTCGAAAGATGAATACTCCCCGCATCCGTGCCGCCTGCGCCGGGTTGCCGATATTGGTAGGGGATTTTCTTTGCATCGCCGGTTTCGCTCAACCAACGGATAATGCGCGGGTCAGAAAGGGTGCGCCCATCGAGCGTATAAATGGCAGCTCCTTCGCCCAGTTTTGTGTTATAGCGGATATTTTCGCTCCCGTCGTGCGTGGGCATATCGTAGGCGGGGGTTGAGTCTACGGCTAGAGCCAAATCGGGGTTGAGGGCGTGCGCGGCAATTTTGGCACCTCGCAAGCCCAACTCTTCTTGAACGGTGAAAGCGGCGAGCAAGTCGATATTCGCGGGCGCATTCTTTAACAATTCGATTAAGATGGCGACTCCGAGACGATCATCTAATGCTTTTGCGCGGATTGAGTTCCCCATCTGCAAAAATTTAGTGGCGAAAGTCGCCCGATCACCGACCTTGACCTTGGGCTTGTCGGTCCCCACATCAATTTTGAGCGACTTCAACGGGATTTTGCCATTGCGCTCCTCGGCATCAAGCAGGTGAATTGGTGCCGCGCCGATGACGCCCTCAACTTTCTCTTTCCCCACCCAAACCGGCTTCCCGACAAGCTGACGCGTATCAATGCCGCCAAGGGTCTCAAAGCTGTAGATGCCGTCTTTTTCATCATCCACGAGCATAAAGCCGACTTCGTCCATGTGCGCGGCGAGCATCACTTTGAGCCGATTTTTGCCTTTGCCGTGTTTGGTAATGAGTAAATTGCCCATTGCATCGATTTTCAATTCATCGGCAATATCGCCAACTTCCGCACGCACGATTTTGCGAATCGCGCCTTCATCGCCAGAAACGGCAACTGCGTTGGTCAGTTTTTCTAATAATTCAATTTGTGTTTTTTTTATTTTTAGCATAATGGTAAGACTTTGTAGTAAGGGCTAAAGCCCTTATAGGATACAAGTGAAAGGGCTGAAGCCCTTACTACGAGAAATGAGTTTTTTTGCGATAGAACGCATTGCATCCGCTTTTGGATGCGTTGCCGTTCGGATTAGCGAGAGCTTTTATACCTTACTGAAAACTCTGTAAAAGTCTTGAAATGTGAGAATACCCTGCTTTCACCGCGA
>CAZAWS010000258.1:0-3593 GCA_964488755.1 uncultured Anaerolineaceae bacterium
TCTTAGCCTTTTACTGCTCCTGCGGTTAATCCTTTAATAAATTCTCTTGAGAGGAGAATATAAAGGATTAGTATTGGGATGGCGGCTAAAGATAAGGTGCTGAGGGCTCGCGTCCAATCGGTGCGATATTGTCCAAAGAGAAGAGATACACCTAGAGCAACTGTGCGGGATTCTTCCGCACGGATGAAAACAAGTGGAAACCAGAAATCGTTCCAGATTTTCATCATATTGAAGATGGCTACTGTGGCAATGGCGGGGCGTAGAAGGGGGACAACGATTTTTAGATAAATGTGCCATTCGGAGGCACCGTCTACTTTGGCGGCATCGAACATTTCTTTGGGAAGGGTTTTTACGAAGGCGGTTAGGATGAAGATGGAAATTGGCATCCCCATAGCTACATAGACGGGAACTAAGCTCCAAATGGTATCTTGTAAAGAGAAAAATTGCATAAGGCGGATAAGGTCTATTGTGCCTAGTCGAATGGGAATCATTAGCCCGGCAATGAAAAAAATATAAAGGAAAACGCTGGCTTTTGAATTCCATTTTGCAAGGGCATAAGCCGCTAGGGAGCCAAAGAAGATAATTAGCGCAAGAGAAATAACAGTGACATAAATGGTATTGAGAAAATATGTGCCGAAATTCCCTTTGAGCAAAACAGCTTTATACCCTTCGAGGGTAAAGGTTTGCGGTAAGCCAAATGGATTGCTAAATATCTCTTTTTGGGGTTTAAAGGAGTTGACGATGAGTGTCCAGATAGGGAATATGGCAATAAATGCCCAAATTGATAGAGCGAAATAGGTAAAGATTTTTTGTGAGCGGCTCATCATATTGTATCTCCTAGATTAGGTCTTCGTTTTTCCTGGATGAATAAAGCCAGAATAATACGCCTACCATTAAAATTACGAATGTGATGGTAGCGATTGCGGCACCCATACCCATATTGGGGATGCCAATAGGGTGTTCTCCTGCAATGCCTGTACGATAAAAGAATGTTGCAAGGAGGTCTGTGGAATATCCAGGTTCTCCTTTTGCGCCAGCCATTGCGTAAACAACATCAAAAGCGTTGAAGTTGTCTACAAAGGTAAGAATAGCAACAACACCAATTACAGGTTTGATTAAGGGCAGTTTTATACGCCAAAAAATATACCCACTAGAGGCACCATCTACGCGAGCGGCTTCAAGAAGCTCTTCGGGAATGCCGAGTAAACCAGCCAAGAATAGCACCGTAGGCATTCCGACCCATTGCCAAACAGAAGTAAGTGCAATGACGGGGAGGGCTAAATTTTCTTCTCCCAGCCACGGTTTAGCCCATGTAGCAAGCCCAATGGCTTTTAATGTTTGGTTTATTGCCCCCCAGTGCGGGTTGAGAATGAGAGTCCATAAAAAGCCTGCAACAAGAACAGAAAGAGTGGCGGGGGCAAAAATAACTGTACGGAAAAAACCTCTTCCTCTAAAATCATTAGCCAACAGATTAGCAAAAAATAAGCCCAAACTATTTTGAACAATCATGTGAATGGCAAAGAAAATAAAGGTGTTTTTTAGCGCGCCGAAAAATCTTTCTCGCCAAATCGGATTTGTGAAAAGGTTTATATAGTTTTGCAAGCCAACAAATTCGGTGGGCGTATAGCCTTTGCCTGTATAAAAGCTGAGACGCATGGAATCAAGAAGTGGAGCGGCCATAAAGATAAGATAAACAAGCAAGGCTGGCAAGATAAATAAAAACCAGATCCCGTTTTCTTGAAAGTGTTTTTTGATATTTTTTGCCATATCTTAATCTCCGTTTACTATCTTTTTTTTGGGATAAAAACCGCATGGCTCGTGATTTTTACTTGCGTGCCTTTGGTCAACTTTATCGCTGGAGTGGAGTTTTTTTCTGCCCCTTTTGTCGTAACCGCTTTAGTGGTTATTTTATACCAAAAGCCCCTTTTGTGTGGAGGATGTTTTCTGCTCACGCTAAGAAACAGTTGCAGATTCAGCACTCAAGCCAAAATCAAGGACGTTGCGGCGCAGAGCGCATATCCAAAAGAAATAAGACCTGACAGGTTTTAGAAACCTGTCAGGTCTCCTATTATTTAGTCTAACTTATTTACAATTTTGTGCGGGTTCGTACCATTCTTCGAGGGCAGCTTGAAGATCGTCTGCTGCTTCTTGCGGAGTTTGGTCGCCAGCAAGAACGGCGATAACGCCATCGTTCATCACTGCGTAAGTGCTGGGGGCGCCTTCTGGGGATGCGAGCAATTTTTCCCAGACGAAGCGAATGTCTGTGCCAGCGGCTTTGCCGTTGAAGGATAAGAATTCATTAGCAACGGGGTTGGTGAGGGTGGGGACGTTGTTGCTGACGGGGAAGAAGCCGGGAACGCCATTACCAAATGCTTCACCAAAGGCTTCGCCTTCGAGCCATTCGAGGAAAGTCATTGCGGCTTCTGCGTTTTCGGTAGCAGGGTTCATGCCGATTGCGGCATCCATGTGGAAGGAAATGTATTGGTCATCGCCTTCTGCAGGGGGAGCAGCGAAGACGCTCCAGTTGAATTCTGGGGCATCTTTTTCAAAAGCAGAAATGCTCCAAGAACCGTCAAACATCATTGCGGCTATGCCCTGAACAAAAAGTTGTTGGGAATCATAGTAGCTGGTGGCTGTGTAGCCATCTGGAAGATAAGGTGCCATTTCTTGAATTTGGGTATAGGCGGCGACTACATCGGCATCGTTGAAGCAACGTTCGCCGTTAAGATATTCCATGCGTCCATCAAGCCCACCAACGTTGTTGGGGAGGATGGTCATCATGACGACTTCGTTGATATCCCAAGCATCTTTTGTACCGTTAGCAAAGGGAGTTATTCCAGCATCTTGGAAGGTTTGGGCAACTACAAGTAGTTCTTCCCAAGTTTGGGGAACTTCTAGTCCGTTTTCTTCAAAGAGGTCTTGATTGTAATAAATGCCGTGAGAAACAGCGGCAATAGGCACTGCAAAAGATTCGCCTTCTGCGGTAGCCCAAGGAGCGCGTGCGCCTTCGGAGATGTTTTCTTCTAAGCCGGGGAGGTCAGCGAGGGAAGCTACGTAGCCTTCATCAAAAAGTTCTAAGCCTGTGGCAAAAGAACGGACGAAGTATAGGTCTGGGGCTGTGCCGGTTTCGAGTTGGGTGCGAAGTGTGGCGTTGTAGTCGGGGGGATTTGTGGGATCGAAGTTGACGGTGATATTGGGGTATTCTTCGTTGAATGCGGCTAAAATTGCGTCCCAAGCCTCAACATCATCAACACGCCAGGAGCCTAAGGTTAATTCGACTGCTTCGGCAACAGGGGCTTCTTCTACAGCAGGTTCTTCTTCTGCGGCGGGGGCTTCTTCGGCTACGGGAGCTTCTTCAGCAGCGGGGGCTTCAGCGGCGGGAGCTTCTTCAGCGGGGGCTGCGCCACCACAGGCTGTCAATACGAGAGCCATGAGCATAAATACAACAAATAGTGTCTTTTTCATTTCTTTCTCCTAAAATTTTCGAGTATAAGATTGATTTAGGATGAGCGTCTCATCCTAAAGGATTTCACGGGCTATTTTGATAAACAACCTGTGTGTTTTTTGCATGGTCGAGGGCACCACCTCCTTTT
>CAZAWS010000259.1:0-3593 GCA_964488755.1 uncultured Anaerolineaceae bacterium
CCCCGCACGGTGCCGATAATGAAAAATTATGTCCGTTTTCAGTATAGCACGGTGCGTTTACGCCCGTGCGTGCCCAAACAAAAAAGCACTCTTCCCCAAGGAGTGCTTTTTCATTTAACTTTGCGCCTCAACTAGCAAAGTGACCTTAGCGTCTTTGCATGAGTGTCTAATCCAGCCCCTCAAACCTCGCCGTAAAATGTTTCAAAAACTGCGGAGCGTAGGTGAACCTGTAGCCCTTAATCTCTTCTGTGCGCATCACAATCTTCTCCATCGTCTCAATAATATAATCGAGGTGAGACTGCGTATACGTGCGGCGCGGAATAGCCAAGCGCACCAACTCTAAATCGGGATAAACCATTTCACCCGTGTCGGGGTCTTCGTGAGAGAACATGACTGAGCCAAGCTCCACGCCGCGGATGCCGCCCTCGCGGTAAAGTTCTACAACTAAGGCTTGGTCGGGGAATTCGGCGTGTGGGATATGGGGCAATAACGCGCCAGCATCCAAATAGACCGCGTGTCCGCCCGCAGGTTGGATCACGGGAACGCCCACTTCGAGCAATCTTTCGGTTAAGTACGCGGTTTGTCCTAAGCGAGAGCGTAAATAATCTTCATCGAGACCTTCGCGTAAGCCGACTGCCATTGCGTCTAAATCGCGTCCTGCCAAACCGCCATAAGTGGGGAAACCTTCGCGCATAATCAGCTCATTTTGGGCGTGGATAAAAAGTTCATCATCGTTCATGCAGAGCAAACCGCCGATGTTAACAATCGCATCCTTTTTAGCAGACATGGTCATCCCATCTGCTAATGAGAATAATTCTTGAGTGATTTCTGTAGGCGTTTTGTCGGCGTAGCCTTCTTCACGCATTTTGATAAAATAGGCATTTTCGGCATAGCGCGCCGCATCTATAAAGAAGGGGATTTCATAAGATTTGTAGATTTTGGCTACAGCGCGCATATTTTCCATCGAAACAGGTTGTCCGCCGCCTGCGTTATTTGTTATGGTCATCATCCCAAAGGGGATATTTTCTGCGCCGACTTCTTCAATGAAGGCTTTCAGCTTCTCAATATCCATATTCCCTTTAAATGGGTGCATATTTTCAGGGTCATAGGCTTCATCAATGACCAAATTGGTCGGTCTACCGCCTCGTGAGCGGATATTGGCATCGGTGGTATCGAAGTGCATATTATTGGGGACGTAATTCCCCTCTTTGACCAGCAACGCGCTCAAAATTCCCTCAGCGGCACGTCCTTGGTGGGTGGGCAACCAATGCTCAAAGCCAAAGGTCGCGTCTACCGCCTCAGCAAGCCTAAAATAAGAGCGTGCGCCCGCGTAGCTTTCATCTCCCAACATCATCGCCGCCCACTGATGCTTGCTCATCGCGCCTGTCCCCGAATCCGTCAACATATCTATAAAAATATCTTCGGCTTTTAGGGCAAATACGTTATACCCTGCTTCTTCTAATGCCTTTTCACGGGCTTTTTTATCAATTAGTTTAATGGGTTCTACCATTTTTATTCGATAGGGTTCTGGGGGGTGTTGTGTCATTTTGTTCTCCTTAAAATGTTTTTTCTCCCCCCATTGGGGGAGATGCCCAAATGGGCAGAGGGGGGAGGGGCTAGAAACAAAAAATTGCCAAGAAAAGCGGATAGCTTTTACCTTGACAACTGGGTGTGCCCCTGGGCAATATATGAATGTACCTGAATTCTAACACAGAAAATCTTGTATAATGGGGGTATGAAAAAAATACGTTTAATTCTCGCTTTGCTCATTTTGGCACTCTCACTCGCCATGCTTTTATGGGCGTTTTTACCGCCTCTTATTGAAAGCTACACGCTCCCTCTCCCGCCCGAAAACACAGAGTTGCCCACCTCATTTATTTGGAGCATGATATGAGAAAATCCCTTCGTAAAGGTTTTGGCTTTTATGTTTTTTTGTTGGGATTGGGACTTTGGGTGCTACTTTCGGCTTGTGGTACCGTTTCAGAATCATCTCAGCCATCCCCAACAGAGTCCGTGCCGATGCCGACCCCGACCCTAGACTTGAGTGCCGAGGGTGAACAGTCTCCTGCCCCTAGCATCGAATATCGCCTCCTCACGTTAGAATTCCCGCCAAAAATTCGCGCAGGTGACGCAGACTTAATCCGCCTCACCCTAGAAGTAGATGAGCAGGGCAATCTCACCCCCACCGCCGAGATAGACGGGCATGAAGTAACCGGTGAAACGATTGAAGTAGAAAATTTATACGAGACACACTATATCATCGCCGAATCGCGTTTAGATATGGCGGGCGTGCAAATTGTGCCACCTGAGTTAATTAGCGAACCGCTTTTGCCCGAAGAATCAGTCACATTTTATTGGAGCATCAGCGCACCCGATGCTGGCAATTACCTTGGCACGGTTTGGTTCTATTTGCGCTATATCCCCAAAGATGGCGGGGCAGAATCACGGCGAGCAGTCTCTGCACAGCGCATAGAGATTGAATCTACAAAGTTTTTCAATATCTTATCAGCAGATTCGGCAAAGAAACTGGGCGCAATCGGCTCTTTTTTGGGTGTAGTTTTGGGTTTTCCTTTTGTTGACGATATTTTGAAGTTTTTTTGGGGCAAGGTGAGGGGATGATTTAGAATTTGGTGCGATTCATCGCACTTTCTGTTTCAGACGATGATTTCAATCATCGGTTCAGGTATGAAGTATCATGCTGATTCACGTTGAGCCATTTTTTAAGAATTCATCATTGGGAGATTGTGGTCGAAAAAAGTCACTCAGGCTTCTAAAACAGGCTAGTCATAGACCGCAATTCACGATAAAATCTCTCTACTGAATTCAACTATAGGAACTAATGGATCGCGAGCAACTAAATCTTTGGTGGTTGGCGCTCCCTGAGTTCCGGGAGGCTCTACTATGTCCAAACCCAAAGGGATGGAATCCCCAGAGGAATTGGCGCGGCGTCTGTCGCTCCCATTTCTTGATACCCCATATCTGCTTACTCGTGCGCTAACGCATACATCCTATCTAAATGAGCATAGCGATGTTCTAGATGATAACGAACGGCTTGAGTTTTTAGGTGATGCCGTTTTAGATTTTGTCGTTGGGGCGTGGCTTTTTGACCATTACCCGGAAATGCGTGAAGGGGAATTAACCAAAGCACGCTCTGCCTTAGTACGAACAGAAGCTCTCGCAGAATTTGCTCGCCATCTTGATCTTGGGCGCGCTATGCGCCTCGGTAAAGGCGAGAAACGCGCCGGCGGCTCAAAACGAGATGCCCTTCTTTGCGGTACCTTTGAAGCCCTTGTTGGTGCTATCTACCAAAAAGAAAACCTTGATGCAGTGAAGGAATTCTTCTTCCCCATGTTAGAAACCTTTGGTGATGAGATTGTTAATGGAACGCCCCTAAGTGATAAAAAAAGTATTCTTCAAGAATGGTCTCAAGCTAATAAAATGGGTATCCCACGTTATGAAACTATTGCCGAACGTGGTCCCGACCATGCTAAGATATTTGATGTTGAGGTTCATCTCAATGGTGAAGTCTACGGCAAGGGGAGCGGACAAAGCAAAAGAGTTGCTACTCAATTCGCCGCAGAAGAGACTTTAAA
>CAZAWS010000260.1:0-3582 GCA_964488755.1 uncultured Anaerolineaceae bacterium
CGCTTTGATTTCGATACGGGTGACGATAGAGCTGTCACCCTACTCAATCGCCGCTCGACAAATTACGTTTTACGCAATACGTTTTACAAAACCATGAAAACCCAAAAACTCTACCTCCTCATCCCCCTTATCGCCCTTGCGCTCATCATCGCATTTCCTCTGCAAAGCGTGATTAATGATGTAATTATTGAACCGCTCATCTACCTCGGTTGGGGAATCGAAATTGCTTATAAATCCATCCCGCAATTTTGGATTTGGGCAGGTTTGCTGGGCGTCGTCTTCTTTGTTTTGCTTACCCCATTTCTCGAAGACCTTCCCAGATGGACGAAAAAAGAAAAAGCACTTCCGCCCGAATTGGGTCCCATAGAAAAATTGGCAGAGACGCTCGACGCATCCGATAATGGGGTGTATTTCAAATGGGCAGTGGCTAATCGTTTGGGCAAGATTGTCAGCAACTGGCTTCTCTACCGCAATCGCGTTGACCACCGGTGGCAAGCCAAAAACCTCGCGCGTCTCGGTTGGGATGCGCCTCCCGAAATCTATAAATATCTCGATGTCGGCTTAAACGGGTCATTTGTCGATTATCCGCGCCCGCGCATCCCATTCATCCAAAAACGCGCCAAAACCCCGCTTGATATTGACCCAAATATCGTCCTAAATTACCTTGAAAACGAAATGGAAAACGAATGTTGTGAGTAAAAAACTTAAGGGCTGAAGCCCTTACTACAAAGGGAAACGTCCTTGTAGTAATCGCTTTAGCGATTATCTTTTATGGAGTGAATGTTGTGAATGATTTCAAAGAATTAGAAAAAACGAGCCGAAAGGCAATAGACGAAGTGCGCCGCGCCATCGTGGGCAAAGCAGAATTACTCGAAATGGTCATGGCGGCAATTTTGGCAGGCGGACACGTTTTGTTGGAGGATTTTCCCGGCTTGGGCAAAACGATGATTGCCCGATCTTTTGCCACCGCACTGGGATTGGACTTCAAGCGCATCCAATTTACCCCCGATTTGCTGCCCGGCGACATCACCGGTGGCTATATTTTCAACCGCGGCGAATCACGCTTTGACCTGAGGCAGGGTCCCGTTTTCTCAAACATCGTGCTGGCGGATGAAATCAACCGCGCCTCGCCGAAGACGCAATCTGCGTTGCTCGAAGCGATGTCCGAAGGACAAGTGACTCTCGAAGGCGAGACGCTGAGATTGCCAAATCCATTTTTGGTGTTGGCGACCCAAAACCCGATTGAATACGAAGGCACCTTTCCGCTCCCCGAAGCGCAATTAGACAGATTCATGCTCAAGTTGACGGTCGGTTACCCCAGCATCACCGAAGAGCGCGAAATTTTACATCGGCGCGGCAAGCGCGTAGATGATGAGTTGACGCTCAATCCCATTACCGATGCGGTGCAACTCTGTGAGATGCGCGCCTTAATCGAAGATGTGCATGTAGACGAAGATTTAGAGAAATATATCGCTGAAATTGTGCATGAAACACGCAAAGATCGGCGCGTGGCAGTTGGGGCAAGTCCGCGTGGATCGTTGGCATTCTTAAAAATTTCCCGCGCCTACGCCGCCATGCAGGGACGTGATTATATTCTCCCCGATGATATCAAACGTTTCGGCACCGCGATTTTATCTCACCGAATTATCCTGCAACCCGAATACTGGATGGCAAGTAAAGTCACCGATGATGTGATTAAGGATGTTTTCACGAAGGTGTCTGTGCCGGTGGTGAAAAAGTAAAACGTAATGCGTATTGCGTAAAAATACGAGATACGCATTACGCAATATGAGTTCTATGAAAAGAAACGTCTCCCTCATATTCCTCCTCTACGCAACACTCTTCATTGCTTTAGTCAGCATGAATGGTGAAATTCTCGCGTTAGCCATTCCCTTAGCCCTTTATCTACTATCGGGATTATATTTCGCGCCCCAAGAAATAAATTTGCAAATAGAGCGAGAGTTGAGCGCAGAACGAATCACCCCCAAGCAAGAAGTTGTAGTCAACATAAAAATCACAAATCTTGGTTCTTCTCTTGAAGAACTCTTCTTAGAAGACCAAATCTCCCCTGCCCTAAAAATCATCAAAGGCGAAACAAGTTTTCTCTGCACGCTCAAAAAGGGAGAAAGTGTTTTATGGCGTTACACTTTAAAGGGACCCCGTGGCAGTTTTCTTTTCAAAGGCATAAAAGCGACTGCCAGCGACCATTTCAATATCGCCCAAAAAGAAAAATTTATAGAAACAGAAGGGCAATTATTTATTATTCCGCCCTTTACACGCATTAAAAATATCAAAATTCGCCCTCATCAAACGCGAGCCTATGCTGGCAATATCCCTGCCGGAATTGGCGGTCCTGGCGTAGAGTTTTACGGTCTGCGCGAATACCAGCCCGGCGATTCTCCTCGTTGGGTCAATTGGCGGGCTAGTGCGCGGCATCCGCAAGCACTCTATTCTAATGAGTATGAGCAAGAACGCGTTGCTGATGTAGGCATCATTCTCGATGGTCGCGAATCTGTTAATATGGGTGAGAGCGGTAACTCGCTCTATGAGCATAGCGTCATCGCTACTGCGGCACTTTCCGATGCTTTTATTGCCTCAGGCAATCGAGTTGGTCTGCTACTTTACGGTCAAACCTTGCGCTGGACATTTCCCGGCTACGGACATATTCAACGCGAGCGCATCATGCAATCCCTTGCCCGCGCCGAGATTGGCAATAGCTTCGTTTTTTCTGACTTAATGCGAATTCCCGCGCAACTTTTTCCCATCAATTCGCAACTCGTTCTTATTTCCCCGCTCAAAAATGACGATTATAATACCCTCATCCACTTGCGCGCACGCGGCTATCAGGTCATGGTTATTAGCCCAAATCCCGTTAGTTATGAGCAGAAAAATCTCCCTGATAATGAAAACACTCGTCTAGCGGCGCGCATCATTAGCATGGAGCGGCACATGTTTATGCTCAAACTCAAACGTGCCGGTGTCCAAGCCCTCGATTGGGATGTAAATCAGCCCCTCGACAGACTTGTCAAAAGTCACCTAGGTCGTCCCCCTGCGTGGCGGAATCCGATTAAATAAAAAGACCTGACAGGTTTTTAAAACCTGTCAGGTCTCGCCTGGAGACTCAATGATCAAATTTAGCACCTTCTTCACCCTATGGATGGGGACTCTCGCACTGGGATTCGCTTATCAGCAAGCAGATTTAACGAACTACGCGTGGGCGGCAGTCAGCATCGGAGCGTTCTGGACCTGGGGCTTGCTCCAGTTTAAAAAACAGATTCCCCGCATCGGCATGGTACTGCTCTCCCTGCTCTCTATCATTGGGCTGTTCAATGATCTCCCCTTCGGCTGGATGCTGGCTGGTGCGCTCAACGCCCTCCTTTCTTACGATTTGAGCAACTTCTACCAACGTCTACGTTTTGCCTCAGAAACAGAAGATACAAAACTGCTCAAACGCGTGCACTTAACTCGTCTAAGCATTATCACGTTACTAGGATTATTCCTCAGTACAGCGTCCATACTCTGGCAAGCAAAATTCAGTTTCGAGTGGGCGATATTTTTAGCTCTTAGTGGAATATGGGGGAT
>CAZAWS010000261.1:0-3571 GCA_964488755.1 uncultured Anaerolineaceae bacterium
CCCATCTGCTCCAGCCGCTGTCCCCAGCGGCGGTTTATGAGAAGACCGCCGCCGAGGACGGCGGCGGGAGCGATGTTTTAAGGGGGGAGTGTGACCAATTACACGCTTTTAGCAGAGATAGTTTTATATCCTGTGGAAAAAAATGTCATCCAAGCTCCAGTGCGGATTAAAGTCCTGCATCAGAACATGAAAGTCGGATAAATCCGACCCATGTATTGAGCAGGCGGCTTCAACCCCGCTCATTTGGCGAAGGTATAGTTTATACAGATTACATTTTGTAATGCTGATTGTTACATCCTTCACTATAATTACCATTTACCCGATGATAAGATAGTGAGAATTCAATTAGATAAAGGCGTAATAAAAAGCCCCCTGACTTATAAAACTTTCATATAGACAAAAGGAGATATTCCATGACCACCGATCTTGAAAACCTAACCGCAGCGAAAGTTGTAGATGCCCGTGCAGTTGCTTGCCCAGGTCCCTTATTGGAAGCCAAGAAAAGCATTGGTAGCGTTGAAGTTGGCGAAGTGCTAGAAATTTTATCTGGCAAACCCGACACCCGTAAGAATCTTGCTAAATGGTGCAAAAAAACAGGGAATGAATTCCTTGGCTTCGTAGAAGCAGGCGGCTATGATCGACTATTTATTAAACGAAATAAATAGCAATCGTGATTTAGCAATTTTAATTCGAGACAGTTGGACACTAGAAATAGAGGTCTAACTGTCTCGATTAAGTTTTCATCGAAATTTTAATGATGGCAATTTAATAGTTATGTCATAAATTTGCGAGAGAGGATGGCATTTATGAAGACTGACGAAAAAAAAGGACAAATATTAATTCTGGCAACATTGTCAGGTGGATATAAAGGAGCAGATTCTGCTGGACAAGGGCATAAGGAGTACGCTCCAAATGTTCATGTCATGGCAATGATGACGGCAGCAATCTTTCCTCCAGAGTTTTATATTAAAGCTTTTGAACAAAGTTTTGACGCAATTCTTGTAATGTACAGTGGGTCTGATTGCCCTTATAAAGGTGCGGCTGAACATGCGGGAAAAATGATTGGGCAAGCTTACGATATGATGAAAGAGCGTGGCATAAATCAAAAGCGTTTGAGTTTATCCGCAATTTGTACGGTATGCGTTGAACCTTTCATTGAAGGAGTTGCCGATGCGAATAAACTGTTGGACGAAATTGGACCTATTAAACGTCCAATTCCACTTGCCAGCGAATCAGAAGCTACGGCTTGAGTCTAAAAGGAGAAATATAATATGACAACGAAAAGACTTCATGTGGACGCTCTGGTTGTCGGAGGTGGAATTGCAGGAATGCAAGCCTCCTTAGACTTAGGCGATCAAGGTTATCAAGTGGCTTTAATAGAAAAAGAAGCCAGTATTGGGGGCAATATGATTCAATTAGCCAAAGTCTTCCCGACACTAGATTGTGCAAGCTGCATTACGACTCCCAAAATGTCAAATGTAGCTCATCACGACAATATCGAAATCCACATCTTAAGTGAAGTACAAAAAGTAACCCCAAATGGCGATGGTTTTATTGTAGAAGTGCGAAAAGAGCCTACTTACGTAAACATCGACACTTGTACTGGTTGCCAAAAATGCGAATTAGCTTGTCCGGTCGATATTAAAGATGAATATGATTATGGTTTTAACGCTCGCAGAGCGGCTCATATTCCTTTCCCGACAGCTATTCCATATACTGCAAGAATCGACATTGATAACTGTATCTTCTGCGGGAAGTGCATCAAAGCATGTCCTGTACCTGATTGTATTGATTTTAATATGCAACCAGAAGTTGTTGAAATCGAAGCAGACGTAGTTATTATGTCGACTGGTTTCAAGGTAACACCTTACGACGCCAAAGAAGAATACGGTGCAGGAAAATTCCCCAATGTAATTGACGGTTTGATGATGGAGCGTTTATTAGCTCCAACGGGTCCTTACGGACATGTGCTACGCCCCTCGGACGGGAAGTTGCCCGATTCGATTGCCTACGTTCAGTGTGCTGGCTCCCGTGACTTATCACTTGGCGTCCCCTATTGCTCTCGCGTTTGCTGTATGTATGCCATTAAGCAGGCTATGTTACTTGCTGGCGCATTACCCTTGGCAGATATCACCATTTACTACATGGATATTCGTACCTTTGGTAAACAGTATGAACAGTTTTATCAGACATCTAAAGCAATGGGCATTGAGTTTGTAAAAGCAAAAGTTGCCCGTATTACGGAAGATGAAGATACACGAGATCTCAAAATAAGAGTTGAATTGATCGATGAAGACTCACAAGTAGCAGAACCTGAACACGATTTAGTTGTGCTCTCTGTTGGCATGTTACCCAATTACGATCCTACCTCTGTCTTTAGCATAGAGAAATCTGATTACGATGGATTTATAGACACGCCAACTTGCCACTTCGCTCCCGCCGCGACAACTAGACCTGGCGTTTTTGCGGCTGGAACGGCTGCAGGACCGATGGATATTGTAGACTCCATTGTATCTGCTAGCTCTGCTGCTGCAGAGGCTGCTGCTTATATTAAATCTCATGTGGCTGAAAGGAGTGTCTCTCATGACTGAAAACCATGAAGAAAATAAAGAATTAGAGGAAAAGAAAACCTCCGAAGAACCCATTAACGTTCCTATTGACCAAATCAAAGACACTGTAGAAAAAGAGCTTGCTAACGGTGACGAAGAGTTAAGAATAGGGGTATATGTTTGTCAATGCGGCGGAAATATTAGCGATGTTGTTGGCACTGAACAAGTAGCCAATGAATTAGCGGATATGCCTAATGTGGTTGTCTCACGTGACTTTATATTCATGTGCGCCGATACTGGACAGGAACTGATTAAAAAAGATATTGAAGAAAAGGGAATCAATCGAGTTGTTATTGGTTCGTGCTCGCCTTTCTTACATGAACAAACTTTTCGAAAAGCTGTTGCCAGTGCTGGCTTGAATCCTTATTTATATACGCATGTTGGTATTCGCGAACAAGATAGTTGGGTACATCATGATCACCCCGAAGAAGCGACCAATCTTGCCACTCGCCTAATGTCTGCGGGTATTGCAAAAGCTGAATTGCTATCCCCCCTGCACCCCCTTGAAATTAAGGCAGCGAAACATGCTCTTGTCATAGGCGCGGGTGTAGCCGGTTTACAGGCGGCATTAGCCATCGCGAATAATAATTTACTCGTTACCATTGTGGAAAAATCTCATTATCTTGGTGGTCGTGTATCTCAATGGGATACTATTTTCCCTACAAATTTAGAAGCGCATTTAGTTTTAGATAAACTTATCGAAAAAGTCTTAGCATCTCCCCACATCACCATTCACACGGGAACAGAAGTTGTTTCTGCTAAAGGCTATATTGGCGATTTCAAGGTTGTCTTGAAACAACTCCCGCGCGGCGTGAGCGAAGACTTTGATGCGCTAGACGAAGCCATTAAAGCATGTCCAGTAGAAGTTACGGACGAATTCAATTTCGGGCTGGCTAACCGAAAAGCGATTTATCGCCCCTACGAAGGCTGTGTTCCTTCTGGCGCAGTAATTGATTGGGAAC
>CAZAWS010000262.1:0-3565 GCA_964488755.1 uncultured Anaerolineaceae bacterium
CTTTTTATTTAAAGATTCTACAGATGCTTTCCTTCATATTTTTACAAAAAAAAATTAGAATCAGTGCAGATTCGCCAACTCTGCCTAATCTGCGATTTGTTTTTGATTTTTGCTGAGTTTTCAGAACTATTCTCTAAGAATACGGTACAATTCCTTATATTTTTATCTATCACAATCTTGGGTTTAAAATTATGAATCGTAAAGAACTTATATCTTCGCTTAAAACCTCACCAAACCTTGATGTTCTCGTTGTTGGGGCAGGCATTAATGGCATAGCAACCTTTCGAGATTTGGCACTCAACGGTGTAAAAGTTCTTCTCGTAGATAGTGCCGACTTTGCATCGGGTGCAAGTGCGGCATCTTCGCACATGGCGCATGGTGGCATCCGCTATCTTGAAAATGGGGAGTTTCGTCTCGTGAAAGAAGCCGTACAAGAGCGCAACCGCATGTTAGAAAACGCGCCCCATATTGTGCGTCCGCTTCCCACCACAATTCCTATTTTTAAAATATTTTCGGGAATACTCAATGCCCCCCTTAAATTCTTCAATTTACTAGACCGTCCCTCAGAGCGTGGCGCGCTAGTTATCAAAATCGGCTTAATTTTTTATGATGCTCTCACTCGCGGGCAAAGAACTGTCCCTAAGCATAAAGTGACAGCGCGCAAGAAATCACTGCTTCGCTGGAAGCGTCTAAACCCTAAAATTCGCTACACTGCAACCTATTATGATGGTGCGATCACAGAGCCTGAACGCCTTGCCATCGAATTACTGCTGGATGCAGAAGCAGATAGCCCAGACGCACACGCCCTAAACTACGCGCGTGTTATCGGCGGGAAGCTCAATTTTGTTACATTAAAAGATGAAATAACAGGAGATGTTTTCGATGTGCGCCCTCGTCTTGTCATCAATGCCGCGGGACCTTGGATAGACCAGACGAACGCGACCCTGGGCTTGAACGCGCGTTTCATCGGCGGGACAAAAGGCTCACATTTGGTGCTTGATAACCCAGAACTACGCGCCGCCATTGGCGACCATGAATTTTTCTTTGAGAATGACGACAGACGCATCGTGCTGATTTTCCCACTACACGATAAAGTTTTGGTCGGCACATCCGATTTGCCCATAGAAGACCCCGATGACGCACGTTGCACAGAAGAAGAAGTGGATTACTTCCTCGACATGATAAAAACTGTCTTTCCTGATATTTCCGTCACACGCGAGCAAATTGTTTTCCGATTTTCAGGCGTGCGCCCCTTAGAATACAGTCAATCAAAAACAACGGGGCAAATTTCTCGTGACCATACAATTCAAGTGCTTAGCGGCGTTTGGACGGGGCAGAGTTACCCCATCTATTCGCTCGTAGGCGGCAAATGGACATCGTTTAGAGCCTTCGCAGAGCAAGTTACCGATAAAGCCCTAAATTATTTGGAAATGACGCGTGAGAAATCCACTGGAGCTTTAGCCATTGGTGGCGGTCGCAATTACGAACGCCGAAAAGATGAACGCAAGCAACAACTAGATGTAATTTCGGCATGGACTAACCTTTCGCTAGATAGATTAGGGGAACTTTATCAGCGTTATGGCACGCGGGTTGAAGAAGTTGCTATGTTTATATCAAAGGGCAACGATATGCCTTTGGCATCTTTGCCGAGCTATAGTCGAGGCGAGATTGTCTTTTTAGCAAAACAAGAGAAAATTACCCGACTCGAAGACTTGGTTTTGCGCCGCACACATATTGCCAAGTTGGGGATGCTCACACTTCCGCTTTTGGAAGAAACGTCTGAGATCCTCGCTGATGTTTTGGGGTGGGACGATGTGCGCACAAAAGCCGAACTAGCGCGCACCGTTGATTTAATGGCACGCAAGCATCAGGTCACGTTATGACGCGGCAACTCATCCCGCTAGAAAACGGGCTTTCTGTCGTCATTCCCGTTTATTATAGCGAGGCGATTCTTCCCATCCTAATAGAAAAATTAGCCGAAGTTTTGTCAACTTTAGAGATGGATTATGAAGTAATTTTAGTCAATGACGGAAGCGCAGATGGAAGTTGGCGAGAAATTTGCACGCTTTCAGAAAAGTTTGATTGGGTGGTGGGGATAAATATGATGCGAAATTATGGGCAACATAATGCCACTTTATGCGGAATTCGTGAAGCAAAATATGACGTGACGATCACGATGGATGACGATTTGCAAAACCCGCCTGCCGAAATTCCTAAATTGTTGGATGGATTTAAAAGCGGGGCGGACGTGGTTTATGGCGTGGCGCGCAGACGTGGACAGGTGTGGTGGAAATCGGCATCTTCTGCCATCGTAAAGCGGGCGATTGCTTTCGTGATGGGCGCACGCAACGTGCAAGATATTGGGGCTTTTCGTGCTTTTAAAACAGAGTTGCGCTATTCTTTTGAGTCTTTTTCAGGCTCCGATGTTTTGGTAGATGTTTTACTTTCGTGGGGGACAACGAAATTTTCCTCTGTAGAAGTTACCGAAACAACGCGAGAAATTGGCAAATCACATTATGGTTTCCTGAAACTGATAAAAGTCACACTCTTGGTCTTGACAAGTTTTACGACAATCCCTTTGCGTTTGGCGAGTATTTTAGGGCTTTTATTTACTCTTTTTGGGGCGGGCATTTTTATTTATGTTTTGACGGTATATTTTACCTTTGGCTCTTTGCCGGGCTTCCCCTTTTTAGCATCTGTAATTGCCATTTTTAGTGGCGTACAACTTTTTTCTTTAGGCATTATTGGCGAATATCTGGCGCGTGTTTTTGAGCGCACGGGTGGCAAGCCAGCCTATACAATTTCTGAACGAGTGAATTAATGAAAGCTGTTATTCTTCAACCTTCTTATATTCCGTGGCGGGGATATTTTGACCAAATTTTGCGAGCTGATTTATTTGTTTTCTACGATGATGTGCAATACGATAAGCGCGGTTGGCGCAATCGTAATCAGATTAAAACGCCCAATAAAAAGCAATGGTTAACCATCCCTGTTAGCAGTAAAGGGGCGCAAACGAAGCATATCCCCATTAATGAAATTCCTATTATTTGGGAGAATGCTTGGAATCAGACACATCTGAAAACAATTCAACACGCGTATAGCAAAGCCCCCTATTTTGATAAATACTTGAGCTTATTTGAAGAGTTTTATAATCGCCGTGATAAATATCTCGCCGATTTTACAATTGATTTTACGATTGCCCTAGCGCGTGAAATGGGGATCACCAAAACTCGTTTTATGCGTTCATCTGAATTGGAGGGCGTTTCTGGCGAAAAGACAGATCGCCTAATTTCTGTTTTGCAAGCCGTAGACGCAAAAGAATATCTGAGCGGTCCTTCGGCTCGTGACTATATAGAAGACGATAAGTTTGCAGAAGCAAATATATCGCTTGAGTATATAGATTATGATTATCCCGAATACCCCCAACTTTACCCACCCTTTGATCCTTTTGTGAGCATCTTAGACCTTTTGGTGATGATGGGCGATGATGCGCTTAATTATATTAGCTCAGAAAAATAATTTAACCGATGTTTTAATTTATCATCTGGAATAGAAAGCGCGATAA
>CAZAWS010000263.1:0-3565 GCA_964488755.1 uncultured Anaerolineaceae bacterium
GGCTTCAGCCCCCCTCCTTTGGCGAAGATGTTAAATACGATATTTTCTATGTAATTGGTCCCCCCCCCCCCTTAAAACATCGCCGCCCTCGGCGGCGAGCTTCTCATAAACCGCCGCTGAGGACAGCGGCTAGAGCAGAGAGGAGTAACCAATGACTACAACGTAGCAACATTTGCGTTAAAAAACGCCAGCCCCTCGTCCCTAAAACTTCACCACCGTCACCCCCGCACCGCCCTCTTGATCTTTGCCCTCCTCAAAAGATTTTACAAAAGAATTCTCCCGCAACGCCTCGCGCACCACCTCGCGCAAACGCCCCGTCCCCTTGCCATGCACGATGCGCACAAAAGGCATCTCGGCGATATAGGCTTGGTCAATATAACGCGCCAAAATATCGAGGGCATCATCCGCCCGTTCCCCGCGCAAATCGAGTTCCATTTTCGGGGTCGCCATATTGGGCGTAGAAACCGCCTTCACGACCACCTTCTCCTTCACCGCCCTCTTCTTCAATTGCAAATCTGCCAAATCTGCCCACAGCCGCAACGCGCCCACTTGTATTTGGGCTTCTCCATCCGCCAACGCCGTCACCCTTCCATTTGTACCCAGTTTTTTCACATACACTTTATCGCCAACTTCGGGCGTTCCCCTAACCCCTGATTCCTGATTCCTAATCACTGTTTTTTTCTTCTTAGGAATGGGCTGGGGGATTTCCTTTTCTATGCGCGTTATCTCATCTTCAACTTTTTCAACGCTCTCCAGCGTTTTCTCGGCTTCTTCCAGCCCCCGCGTCACCTCCGTGATTTGTGCTCGCGTGCCTTCGATAAGCTTTTCTGCTTCATCCCTAGCTTTGTCCAGAATCTCCTGCTTTTCATCCTCAAGTTTTGCGTGTTCATCTGCCAATTCTCGGCGTAAACGATGCACGTCCATGCGCGCTTTTTGGGCTTTGCGCTGGTCTTTGCGTGCCAACTTCTTTTGGCGATGAATATCTTGGATGAGAGAATCAACGCGCGTTTGTTCGGGATCAATCTCACGTTCGGCGAGGGCAAGCACGTTTGGGTCAAGTCCGAGGCGGCGAGCAATGGCGAGGGCGTTCGAGCGTCCCGGCAATCCGATGGTTAATTTGTAGGTCGGGCGCAGAGTCCCCAAATCGAATTCCAAAGAGGCATTGGTCACTTTTTCTGTGCCATGCGCAAAAGCTTTGAGTTCGGGATAATGCGTGGCAACAAAAGAGAGCGTGCCGCGTTCCAGCAGACTAACGAGAATGGCGCGAGCGAGTGCCGCGCCCTCTTGCGGATCGGTGCCTGCGCCCAGTTCATCGAGAATGACGAGGGAATTTTCATCGGCTTTCTTGAGAATTTTACTGATATTTTTGATATGCCCCGAAAAAGTGGATAACGATTGTTCGATGCTTTGCTCATCGCCAATATCGGCATAGATGGTGTGAAAACAGGGCAGCGAAGAGCCAGATTTTGCGGGAATATGCAACCCAGATTGCGCCATCAGTGCGAGCAATCCCACCGTTTTGAGCGTGACTGTTTTCCCGCCCGTGTTGGGACCCGTAATAATGAGCGCACGTGTTTCGGGTTCGAGAGCAATATCAAGCGGGACGACTGTGGCGGGATTGATGAGGGGGTGGCGGGCGTGCAGTAGCTGTAGGGTCTGTAGGGGTACAGCATGCTGTACCCCTATTTCAATTAGGGCAGGCTCGTTTGCCCTAATTGAATCCGCATATTTGGCTTTGGCAAAAATCAAATCTAATTCTGCCAGTGCCTCTACACCTTGCACGATTTCATTAGAGAATTCGCCAATTTTGGCACAAAGTTCTGCCAGAACGCGGCGTTCTTCATCTCTTTCTTCGATATTAATTTCTCGGAGTTTATTATTCGCTTCAACGGTGCTGAGTGGTTCAATAAAAATTGTTGCCCCCGAAGATGATTTATCGTGAATAATGCCCTTAATTCTGCCCTTAAATTGTGCCTGTAGCGGGAGCACATAACGATTATCGCGTTGGGTGATAATTGCTTCTTGCAAAGCTTTCGCGTTATCAGCATTAGCGATAATTTTACGTAATTTGGTCATTAACCTATCGTGCGTAGTGCGTCTTTCTCTACGCAAGGAGGCTAATTTTGGTGAGGCAGAATCTAAAACATCCCCTTTATCCGAGATGGTGCGTGTGATCGCTGTCACCAATTTTAGTGGCGGAGGCAGTTTTGCAATGATCTTTATCAAACGAGGGTAGGGGTGCGTCTCAGCCCCCCCCCTATCTGTTTCTATATTGTTAAAAACTTTCTTCAATTGCCGCGCAGAAATAAGGGTGTTTTTTATATCTAATAAATCTTGCGTTTCCAGCACCCCGCCGCGTGAGGCTAAAACGACCGCGACTCGCACATCCCGCGCACCACCTACGCTGATGGTCTCGTGCGTAGAGAAAAGATGCCGTGCTTCGCTGGTTTTTTCGAGCCTGATTTTGGCTTTTTGGAAGGAGGGCGTTGGGTTTAGTTTTTGCGCGAGTGCCGCAGATGCACTAAAAGCACAATAATTTTCTAGGCGTACTAGAATTTTGTCGTATTCGAGGAGGGTGAGGGTTTTAGGGTTCATAATGGGGTGGTTGCACTGAATTTTTATATAAAAAAACTGATAATAATCTTTAAGTAAGCGATGGTTTGGAGTCCGAAATCTCCCGATTTCGGGTTTTTAGCAAAAAACCAAAGTCTGGAGACTTTGGACTCCGATTCTACGAAAAAACTTATCACTTACTTTTGTAACCGTTCAGTCCCCCCACCTAGCCTCCCCCATTTTGGGGGAGGAATTAGTTCTCCCCCCGTTCTGGGGGGAGCTAGAGGGGGGAGAGGAGAACCACTACCCAAAAACATTATTCTTGCCGCATCCACTTCTTTACCGCTTCATCGGAGTGAACATGATTCCCCATCGCTTCTAGCAACTCGGTAGGCTCGGCATTACACATAATTTCTTTGCGATGCTCAGAAAAAATGAAGCCTTCTTTATCGAAATGCGCCACCATTTTTAGCAGGGGCTGATAATAGCCATTTACATCTAATAATCCAACGGGTTTGCTATGCTCACCGATTTGCTTCCACGTGAGAGTCTCGAAAAGTTCGTCCAGTGTCCCAAAGCCGCCGGGCAGGGCAATAAAGGCATCGGCGAGTTCGTACATTCTGGCTTTGCGGGCGTGCATCGAGGGTTCTACTTCCATGCGCGCCAAATTCTCTTGGGCAAGGGCTTCGGTATTCATGCTGGGGATAATTACGCCAATCGCTGTGCCGCCATTTTCAATGACCCCGTTGGCAACTGCGCCCATTAATCCCGTTTTACCGCCACCATAAATTAATTGGATATTCTTTTTCGCTAAAACCGTGCCCATTTGATAGGCGGCTTTTTTATAATCAGTGTGTACCGAATCGGATGAACCACAAAAAACACAAATTGCCTTGAAATTATTCATTTTTTTAAACCTTTGTAGTGACCGCTTTAGCGGTTGTTTTTGGTAAGCGTTTAGCCATATTAAAATTATGCCTTAAGTTTTCAACGCGAATGTCGCTACGCTATA